>NZ_VPCW01000016.1:0-49601 GCF_013418015.1 Acinetobacter sp. YH12211 | reverse complement strand
ACTGGCAGTACTTTTATAATCATGAACGACCTCATATGTCAGTAAATGGTTGTCCACCTATTTTTAAACAATAACAAGGGCTTTAGATTTTCTACCCATTAATTCAATTAAAAATGGGGGTATTACCTGAGCTTTTAACGCAAATAATGGTTAAATATTTAGATCAGAAAATTACGCTTAATCGATTAAACATTTCTGATGAAAAGTCTTCTTTTTTTGGAAGCAGAGAACATAAAGAACTTTTCAATATTCTTGATCAACTAGATGCTTTGAATAATGCAAAAGCTACCTCTGACCGTTATGATGCTCTGCTAAAAAATTTAATATGTTTGATCATCTATGACTTAGAAATCGAATGCTCAGAAAATTTAAATAATAGAGTTATGGAAAAACTGATGTCCTTAGGTGATCTTTGTCCAAATTATTCACGCTTTCAATGCAAGCCAAATATCGAAGATCATTTTGATGGACAAGAAGTATCATTAAAATATCAAGGCTATCTACAACCTCTCGTTTTAGAACCGAATTTTACGACAAAAAAGCTGCTAGATTCCATCACTTTACGACCACATTATAAAAATAATGAGGAGCTTGAATATATCTTAAAGAAGCACTACATAATGGATGAGTACAAAAAATTCAAACTAAGATATTTCAATTAAATCCAATATATTTCAAATATATATCACAAAAACGATAATTACCCATCAGGTCTGCTTAGCAGGCCTTTTTCATTTTTAAAGGTGTCCATATGACGACTTGCCCTGCTTGTCATAGTGAAGAAATAACTTTTCTTGGATTAGCTCCAAAAGGATCTAACCAAGCTCCAAGCCCACTCTGGTCACAATCAACACTTACCTTCATTGGCAAAGAATTAGCTAAAGCTTACAGAATTCCTCCTGTAATTGGAGAAATTACAGGAGCCAGCTTAGGCTATGTACTTAATTATTATTTACATAAGCATTCTGGATCTCCTTTCGTACAAAACGAGAAGTCTTACACCTGTAATGACTGCAATTTAACTTTTCAAATCAATTAACAATAATAGGTATAAATATGGCACATCAACTTGAACAAATGGCTTATGTCGGTGATACCCCTTGGCATGGCTTAGGTAATCAACTCACTCAGAATCAGCCGATTGAAATCTGGGCCCAGCAAGCAGGTATGGATTGGCGCATCGAATCCTCGAATGTCAGTTACATGGCACAGAATGAACGTGGGCAAAGCATCATCATGCCGTATGAAGAACAGCGAGTGCTGTATCGTTCCGATACTCATGCTCCCTTGTCTGTGGTCAGTCAGCGTTATCAGGAAGTGCAACCGATGGAGATTCTGGAGTTCTACCGGGATCTGACTGAGCAATCTGGCTTTGAGCTGGAAACCGCTGGTGTACTGAAAGGCGGGAAGAAGTTCTGGGCATTGGCACGTACTGGACAAAGCACAGCACTCAAGGGCAAGGATGTCAGCAATGGTTATATTTTATTGGCAACAGCCTGTGATGGTACGTTGGCCACCACAGCACAGTTCACCAATATCCGTGTGGTGTGTAATAACACCTTAGCCATTGCCCTACGTGGACAAAGTAGCAATGCTGGTGTGGTGAAAGTACCACACAGTACTAAGTTCGATGCGGACAAAGTCAAACAACAATTGGGCATCTCAGTTCGTGCATGGGATGAACACATGTATGAAATGAAACAGCTGAGTCAACGTAAAGTCACTCAAGGTGAGGCAGCAGCTTTCTTTGATGCAGTGTTTAACAATACCAGCATGAGTGTTATCGACCAGGAGGAGAACATCATTCAGTTTTATCGCAATATCGCTACTCCAAATCCAGCCAAAGAAAAGCCTGAACCGAATGGACGTGCCATGACTAAAGTCATGAACATGTTTAATGGACAAGGACGTGGTGCAGAACTCAGCTCAGCCAAAGATACTGCCTATGGTTTGCTGTGTTCAATCACCGAGTTTGCTGACCATGAACGTCGTGCCATGAGTACCGATCACCGCCTCGATTCAGCATGGTTTGGTGCAGGTGCTGCGTTAAAGCAGCGCGGACTAGAACAGGCGCTTCGCTTAGTGGTTTAATTTTCATTTAAGCCAGTGCTATTACAATAATGGTCAAGGGTCATGCAGATGATCCTTCTCCAGTGCCCCCCTTTTTGCCACATCTCCAGATGTGGCTTTTTTTATGCCGAAAATTTTACAGACCTCACTATTTATAAGGATCAAAGTATGAATCAGATTGCACCGATAAATACCCCTCAACTCCCTCATTTTCCAATTCCGAATGAGATGAATGAATCAAATACCGTAGCTAAACGAACAGTGACCGCCAAACGTTTAGCCAATACTAAAAATATGGATTACCAAGAATGGCTAGAAGTGCGTAAGCAAGGCATTGGCAGTAGTGATGCCGCAACCGCATGTGGATTGAATCCCTACATGTCAATGCTGGAACTGTGGATGATTAAAACTGGTCGAACTCAGCAGAATGTTGATGATGACAGCTCAGGCGTTGCACCGTTGTATTGGGGCAAACAGTTAGAGCCACTGGTGGCTGAGTACTACAGCCTGCATACCAATAATAAAGTGAGACGAGTGAATGCCGTGCTTCAACACCCCGATCCCGATAAGTCGTTTATGTTGGCAAATCTGGACTATGCGGTCGTGGGTAGCGATGACGTGCAGATTCTGGAATGTAAAACAGCTGGGGAACATGGTGCCAGACTATGGCGAGATGGTGTGCCTTTATACGTGCTGTGTCAGGTGCAACACCAATTGGCTGTAACAGGCAAACAGGCTGCACATGTCTGTGTTCTGATCTGTGGGCATGAAACCAAAATCTTCAAAGTGACACGGTCTGAATCAGTGATTCAACACATCATTCAGGCAGAGCGTTATTTCTGGGAATGTGTGGAAACAGATACTCCGCCATCAGTCGATGCCAGTGAATCCGCAGCCAAAGCGATTCAGCAACTCTATCCAGCGCATATCCCACTAAGCGTTGAAGATCTCTCGCAAAATGAAAATGCCAATTTGATGTTCGATCAACTCATCAAAATGAAAGAAGAGATTCAGCATAAGCAGGAACGCTTTGACCAGTTGAAGCATCAAATCCAAATGCTGATGAAAGATGCCGAAAGAGCTGTGTTTAGTCGTGGCTCGGTGGTGTGGAAGAAAACCAAGGACTCCATCAGTCTGAATACCAAGGCATTGCTTCAGCACCAGCCTGAACTCATCGAGCTTTATCCACTTCAGAAGCAAGGCGGTCGTCGTTTCAACATCTATACCGACTAAGTCTATTTCAGCCCATTTAAATAGCGATGCGCAAAAACCGCTCCCCGCCCTCCATTCGCTAGGAACAGAGGGTTAAACGGTCGCGGCTTTTGTAGTGAACTATATACATATTTCTTGAATCAGGTGATCTACATAAAGCTAGATGATCTGTACAAAATCAAATTGAGGAAAATAAAATGATTAAAGGTTTAGCGATTACACCACCAGCTCTAGGGCGTATCAGTATTGGTCGGGTAGTAGAAAAGAATGGCAAGCGCCTACCTGAAAAGGATGATCAGTTCACCATTACTTCCCAGATCCAAAGCAAAGAGGGATGGGTCAAACATCCATTAGATGAACAGCTTCGAGCCAGTACGCCGAATCAAAAGCTACGCTCAATCCCCGTCAGAATGATCTTTAATGATCCAGATTTAAACCTACGTGCAGAATATAGCTTGTTTGATCGACAGACTGGCCGTCCAGTATGTGTCGGCAACGGTGAAACATGCCAGCGTTTAACCAATCAAGGCGTAGAACAACATCCCTGTCCATCACCTGATTTATGCCCATTGGCTCAAGGAGGCAACTGCAAGCCTTATGGACGCTTGCATGTGAATTTAGATGACTCGGATGAGTTTGGCACCTTCATCTTTAGAACCACAGGATTTAACAGTATTCGGACTTTGGCTGCACGGCTGAGTTATTACCACGCAGCCTCAGGAGGTTTACTCTCTTGCCTGCCTTTGCAACTGACTTTAAGAGGCAAAAGCACCACACAAAGCTATCGTCAGCCGGTGTATTACGTGGATCTAACTTTAAGGGATGGGATTAGTCTCAATGATGCCATTACTCAAGCCAAGCAAATTGATGAACAGAGCAAGCAGGCCGGATTCTATCAAGAGGCTGTAGATCATATCGCCAGACGAGGTTTTGCCAATGCTGTATTTGAGATTAATTCTGAAGAAGATCCTTACGTCATCGATGAGTTTTACCCTTTAGATGAAAACTCGGCAGATCCAGAAAATAGTTACGCCATATCAAACACTCTCAGGCAAACTGTAGAAAAAGTGGCATAAAAAAAGACCCATCAAAGATGGGTCTTATTAGGTAATATCAGCTATTATTAATAATAATCAATCTCAAATAAAACTGTTGTTGCTTCGAATTTTTGTTGTGTTATTTTCGCATTAAATTCCTGTTTCAAAATATTAAGTAAAGATACAGCGACTTGTATACTACCATTCATATCATTAAAATAATGTAATTTCATGGTATGTGTCTTTTGCCGTTTACCATCTTTTCTACCATCCCACATAGTTTGCAATTCCATATCTTGATCCACCCACTCCTGTAAATCACTTGGTATATACGGATCATGATCAGTTGGATCAAATTTTCTTACTGATGATCGATATTGATTTGTAGTGCTATTAAAAGACACATCAAAGCCACTTAGTAGCCCGTATTGAGGTAAAGGAATATTTGAATTTACTTTTTTATTTGAATGATTAATGGAATTAGTCACTAAACGAATTTCTTTAGCACCAAAAGCCATTGCTAATTGGATATATACATTTTCTTTTGCTTTTGCTAATTCGATTTGGAAGTTTTCTGGTCTAATGTAAAGGTCTTTAATATGAGGATGCTTGATAAAAAAACTATTTTCAGTCAGCTTATCTTCTTTGGGAGTTTTTAATTTTTTTGCATCTTCTAAAGATACATAAGTTACTTCAGTAGGAAGTTTCATCCCTTTCAAAATAATACTTGCTTTATCTTCAACGCTATAAACAAGAGCTGGCTTTGTATTTTTCACTGTCGTATTATTGGTATATTTCATAAACTCTGCTGAAATTTCTTCAGCATGTGTTAAAACGTCTTTAGTGCTTTCTTTATTTGTAGCTTTATGAATACTTGCTCCTATCAACCCTACTGCCATACTACTTCTTTCATTCAATTTCTGATTAAATCTAGAAAAGAATCCATCTGTTTTTGGTTCAGATTCCTTTACTAGTTTAGGATATTTTTTCTTAAATAATTCTTCTACCATTTCGTTTGATGCGACAAAAATCACATCTGGAAACTTATTAGATATCATTTTCTTAAATCTCATTTATTATTCATCTTAGTAGCATAACAAAATTTATCAATTTATTAGAGGGGTCAATCGTGTTAAAAGCTATTTTTTGGATTGCAGTATTCTTTTTCTTTATTAGCGTGCTTTTTTATGGTATTCGCTTTATCTTTATGACTTTAATGAACTTCGCCAATTCATCTAAACCAAATCAATCTACGAAATTAATAGGTAATAAAGGATCAACTCTCTCAAACACGGAATCTCTCAAGCCTGATCATGAAATACAGTTTTTTGATCCTACCCTCAATAAAATCACAACCCTGTCCGGCCATCTTGAAAAATGCTATGAAGAACATCAACAGCTTTGGATTAAATTGATCAGTTTAGGGCAAAACGCACCAAAAACTATTAAGGTAAATAATATTAGTATGGTCGAGAATTTACTCACTAAAGAAAGGTTTTCCAATGAAAACTCCATTGAACAATATTTCAAAAGATTTTTGTAACATGTAAAAATAAGAGCCTCTTCCAGAGGCTCTCTTTTATCTTATAAAGCATCCAAATGATCGGCCCACTTCTGTAACCATTCCGCACATTCTTTTTCATACGCGTGCAAATTATAAGTACCTTGTATTCCTTTTTTTGAATGCCCTAATACAGCTTCTGCAATTTCTGCAGGACAACTTAACCTAGATAGACCAGTACGTACAGTCCGCCTTAAATCGTGCGGACTCCAATCCTCAATTTCGGACAACCACAATTGTTCAGGCTGTAATGCGTATGAAAGTTTTTCAGGATGTCGCATTTGCCATTTATACACTGTAAGAATCTTCTGGGCAATTGCCTTACCTTTAACTCTTGATTCAAAAAGAAAATCTGACTCACGAGATAATGCTTTTATATATTCAAGGCATTGTTTAGAAAGTTGGACATACCTATCCGTACCATTCTTGCTTCCTTTTAAATGCCACGTATTTTTTTCAAAATCAATGTCCGCCCATTTCAACTCACAAACTTCCCCAGTACGGCACCCAGTCCATAATGTAATTCTAAGAATATGCCTAACTTTTTCTGAGAAACCTGATGTTGGAAGCCATTCCAATACTTTTTTAATTTCGTTATCTGATAATACACGGCTACCCTTTTTGTGTGTTAACTTCACCCTGCTTTGCTTTAAACTCGATTTAGCCAAAAGTGCCGGATTTGCAAAATCATCCTTAAATTTTTCCAATCCTATACTGTAGTCATAAGCCAACGTTAATTCTGCTAGTACACGCCCAGCTTGAACATTTGCCCCACGCTCAATAATTTTAGAAATCATATTTACGACATCTTTTCGCGTCACTTGATCAGCTGCTATATGTCCTAATACTCTAACCGCATCGCCGTATAGTGTTCTTCTAGCTTCATCTTGTCCTTTACGTTTTCTCGCTCCTGGAATCAACTTCTTACTGCCTGTTTTACTATCTAAAACATAACGGTCTTCAATTACATTAGTTAAATATAAATCAATCAATTCTTTAACTGTAAATTGGGCATTTGTTTCATCTCGTTTTTCTTGCTCAATCTTTTTTTGTTCCTTCTGATCTTTTAGCTCCTGACTTGGGCAAATACCTGCTCTGCGTTTGATCTTCATCTTTTGAAGCTCTAATCTAGCTTCAGCCAATGACATATCTGGGTAAATACCAATTTTTACTTTCTTTAACGAGTTATCAATAGGACTTCTGAAGCGATAAGAAAATGAAGTCAGACCTGTTTTCCCCTTATTAACTCTTAACCCTTCATTTTCACCAATATCTACTAAGAAAGTTTCAGGTTTCATTTTTTCAATAGCTCGAGCAGTTAACGCTACTTTTTTTTTATAAGTAGGATCTTTTACAGTCATATAGTTCTTCTAACCTTTTCGCACTCGGTAATTTTGCTAAAATCACCCTCAGATTTTTCAGCATGCATATGCTGATAGGATTTAAATAAGATACACCAATAAAAGGTATACTAAAAGGTATACTTATTCATTGGATTCCTTAAGACTTGCTTGTTACCCCTAAGCAGCAATAGGAATGTAAGCAGATGATTATCATTGAAGAACTTATTATTTTTAAAGGTATTTTTATTAGATGAACATAGAAAATTCAGGTATTGATCTATCATCACTTACACCTATGATGCAGCAATACTTACGGGTGAAGATGGAACATCCACATTCTTTAATGTTCTATCGCATGGGCGATTTCTACGAATTATTTTTTGATGATGCACACAAAGCCGCCAAACTCTTAGGCATTACCCTCACCCATCGAGGTAAAACCAGCGGCAAACCTATCCCAATGGCAGGCATACCGTATCATGCTGCCGAAGGTTATCTCGCTCGCTTGGTTAAAAAAGGCGAAACCGTGGTAATTTGTGAGCAAATTGGCGAGGTAACAGGCAAAGGTCCTGTAGAGCGTGGAGTGGTACGGATTATCACCCCTGGTACGCTCACCGATGATGCCCTGCTCAACAGTCATCAATCTTCCAACTTGGTCTCTTTATGCTTACAGCAAAACCAAATTGGTATCGCGTTGCTGGATTTAAGTGCAGGGATTTTTAAAGTTCAGCAAATGGATTATTTGCCTGAACAACTCGCGATTGAACTTTCTCGTTTAATGCCAAGCGAAATTGTGGTCGATGAAGATATTGTCGATCCGAATATTATTGAACAGGTTAAAAAGCAGCTTGACTGCCCTGTGACCAAACGCCCAAATGTCGATTTCAACCTAAACAATGCGCAAAAAACGCTTTGTGATCAGTTTGCTGTATCGACACTTTCAGGTTTTGGTATTGATCATTTGCCCTTAGCCAAAGCAGCAGCGGCAGCGTTAATACACTACGCCAAAGAAACCCAAAAAACGGCTTTACCACATATTCGCAGTATTCAATTAGAACAAAGCAGCAATTTTATTGCGCTTGATCCTGTGACCCGACGTAATTTGGAATTGGTTGAACCATTATTTGAACACGGCACTTCTTTATTCCAACTGATTAACGATTGCCAAACTGCCATGGGTAGCCGTTTACTGAGTCGTACCTTGATGCAACCTTTGCGTGACACGGCATTGTTAGATGCAAGACTGGATGCAATTCAAGCCTTAATACAAGGTTACCATGAGTCGCCTGTGCGTTTGGTACTGAAAGAAATTAGTGATATTGAACGTGTGCTGAGTCGTGTCGCACTCGGTAGCGCACGCCCACGTGATTTGGTACAACTACGTCAGGCCTGTGCGCAAATTCCCTATTTGCGTCATGCCTTACAGCCCATTGTTTCTGCACAACAATCCGCACTCATTCAAAACCTGAATGAAGAACTGGGCGATTTTCATGGACTGCATCAACGGCTGATGCAGGCAATTGTAGAAAACCCACCTGTACTATTGCGTGATGGCAATGTCATTGCAGAGGGTTTTGACAGTGAACTCGATGAACTACGCAAAATCCGTGATCATGCGGGGCAATTCCTGATTGATTTAGAAGTCAAAGAGCGCCAAGAAAGCGGTATCCCAACGTTAAAAATTGGCTACAACCGTGTCAGTGGTTACTACATTGAACTCACTCGCGCCCAAGCCGAGCAAGCACCTGAACACTATATCCGTCGTCAAACTTTAAAAAATGCAGAACGCTACATCACCCCAGAGCTAAAAAGTTTTGAAGATAAAGTCCTGTCTAGCGAGTCCCGTGCTTTAGCCCGTGAAAAGATGCTATTTGAAATGCTATTGGATGAATTACGCCAAGACATTGCTCAATTACAAATGATGAGCAGCGCGATTGCACAAATTGATCTATTGGCAAACTTTGCCCATCAAGCACGTTTACGCAATTGGGCACGCCCTGAATATAGCCCTGAAATTGGAATTAAAATTACTGCAGGACGTCATCCTGTTGTTGAGGCCTTGAGTAAAACCGCCTTTACACCGAATGATACTTTACTCGACTACAATCATCGTTTGGCAATTATTACTGGCCCGAATATGGGCGGTAAATCAACGTATATGCGTCAAACCGCACTCATTGCCCTACTTGGCTATTGTGGTAGTTATGTGCCTGCCCAAACAGCCGTATTAGGTCCTATTGATCGCGTGTTTACCCGTATTGGTTCTGCCGATGATTTATCGACAGGTAAATCGACCTTTATGGTCGAAATGACTGAGACTTCACAAATTTTACACCATGCAACCTCACAGTCTTTGGTGCTGATGGATGAAGTTGGTCGCGGAACCAGTACCTACGATGGCTTATCTTTGGCATGGGCATGTGTGTTGGATTTAAGCAAACGCATCAAATGTTTATGCCTATTTGCAACGCATTATTTTGAATTGACCGAATTAAGCAAAGAATCTGGGGTGGATAACTACCACGTAACCGCCAAAGAAATGAATGGCAACCTGATTCTCTTGCACAAAGTTCAACAAGGTCCTGCAAGCCAAAGTCACGGTTTGCAAGTGGCAAAATTGGCAGGCATTCCAGCCAATGTGATTAAAGAAGCGCAAAACCGTTTAAGAATTTTAGAAAAACAGCAGCACAAAAATGTCAATTTAGCCGTTCAAGATGACCTATTTGCACCAGCAACAAGCTCAGCTGAACCAGAAGTGATTGAACGTGTAATAGAGGTAGAAAAACCATCACCTGCTTTAGATTTATTACGCAGTATAGATGTCGATAATTTAACGCCACGACAAGCGCTGGAACAATTGTATGCTTTAAAGGAACAATTGAACGCTTAGCCGCTGTTATTTCTAAAAAATTTGAGCTAAACAAAGACTCTCAATTGAGAGTCTTTGTCATTTATAAGTTTTTTTGATGGTTTTATCCCCCTTTTATCAAATTTAGCAGCACTGTCTATATCAAATATCAGTAAAAGCGATTGTTAGTTGTAGTGATTTTTGCCTAAAATAGACTATTCTGAATTAGAACCATATTTTTAGGTAGCTGTCGCCATGACATTTGTTGTCACTGAAAACTGTATTAAATGTAAATATCAAGACTGCGTTGAAGTTTGTCCTGTAGACTGCTTCTACGAGGGTCCGAACTTCCTTGTCATTAATCCAGACGAATGTATCGACTGTGCATTATGTGAACCAGAGTGTCCTGCCAACGCTATTTTCTCTGAAGATGAATTACCAGAAGGTCAGGAAGTGTTTATCGAGCTAAATGCTGAACTTTCACAGACTTGGCCAAACATTACACAAATTGGCGATCAACCTGCTGATCGTGAAGAATGGAATGGCAAACCAGACAAATTACAATACTTAGAAAAGTAAGTTCGTCTTGTTGTGAAAAAGATCAGTCCTGTGCTGATCTTTTTTTATACCTAAAACACACATTTGATTGCAATATTTTCAAATTTTAACCAGCATTTTCGATTAGAATACTGCCACTTTAAATAAATATCTGATTTGCCTAATGAAGAAATTTTTCAAGGCGCTGTTTTCGTTCAGCATTGTTCCCGTTATCTTGGTTGCCTGTAGTTCAACCCCAAACAGAACAACAACGATCACCACGCCCGATGGAAAACGAATTTTCATTCCTCAAGAAAAAATCACCTATGAGCGTCAGGTAGCACCTAAAATTGTGCCTTATTCGTATAATGCATGGGTGGCAGTGAGTGACAATTTACGCCAAGTTCGTGAATATGAACGCTTCTTGGAACACAACGGTGTTGGCAATATTATTCCAAGTTTTGAATTAATGCGTACCGCACGTGACTGGCAACGCTGTGGACGTTCGCAATTTATGATTCCAAGTCGTGAATTGTGGCAAAATCAGGTGCCTACCTTGCGTGTATTTAAATATTTGGTCGCCTCTAAAGTCTTAACTGATTTTGAAGTCACTTCTGTCTATCGAGATTTACCACTGAATCAATGTGCAGGTGGTGCGAACTCATCGCGTCACTTATTTAACTCAGCCATTGATTTTAGAATTGGGCCACAATTCCCGAATGCCGAAGACTATGCCTATATTGAAAGTACCAAATACAGACTGTGTCAGTTCTGGCAGCAATATGGTCAAAGTTTAAACATGGGCTTAGGCTTATACGCTTCAGGACAAATTCATATTGATACACAAGGTTATCGAACTTGGGGGCCAGATTTAAGCCGCCATTCATCTATGTGTAATTTCTAATTCAGTGTTGTTTAGAATTAAATCCTAAAGAGGTCAAATTGACCTCTTTTTTTATTGCGAAATAGATTATCACCTGCTCCATTCCGCGAATAAATTGCACTCTGAGCAGAAAAGTTTACAATGCACACATCGCAACAAAGGTGAGCACGCTATGCAACAAATGTGGACGGATATCGATCACTATATCGAATCACATTTAATTCCCGAAGACCCAGTTTTGACGCAAACTTTAGAAAATACCGATGCCAAAGGTTTTCCAGATCACCTTGCAGTTGCGGCAAATCAGGGCATGTTGCTACAAATGCTCATTCAAATGAATCAATGCAAACGTGTGTTGGAATTGGGCACATTCGCAGCTTATAGCACAATGTGGCTAGCACGTGCGCTGCCTGAAGATGGTTATATACTCACGATTGAAGGACGTGATACCCATGCAGCTTTGGGACAGGAAAATATTGACCGCGCTCAATTAAAACAAAAGGTTGAATTAAAAGTTGGTCGTGCTGCAGAAATTCTAAAAGCTCTGCCAGAAGATACTGAAGCTTTTGATTTTATTTTTATTGATGCCGACAAACAAAGCTATCCTGAATATTTGGAACTGAGTCTTAAACTTTCACGCTCAGGTACAATTATCTTTTTAGACAATGTAATTCGTGCAGGGGAAATTTTAAATCCTGACAATCACAAACCAAGCATTGAAGGGATTCGTGACATGTTCAAAGCCATGCAAAATCATTCGCGAATTTTATCGTGCACAGCATTACAAACTGTAGGCAGCAAAGGACATGATGGCTTTGCTTTAGCGATTGTAAAGTAAAGTCCACACAAGGTTAAAAAACAACCTAAAGCAATTTTACATTATATATTATAATGTTACATATACTGTCCATACAGTTATCCACAAATTATGCGGATAACCATGGACAGTCAGCAAGCATTTACATCAGTTCAACTAAACAATCTTTTGAAATGATCTTTTTTGAATCATTTACGATTTTTACTTTGCCACCAACAAAGGAACAGTTGAGTTACGGAAAATATTGGTGGTAATGCTTCCCAAGAAAAATTGATGAATTTTACTGTGGCTAAATGCCCCTAGTACAATCAACTGGATACCATGTTCACGTTGATAATCTAAAATATTTTCAGCTACATCACCATAACGATATTCAACCACCACATCTAAACCCGCTGCTGTTAAAAAATCTGCAGGTTCATTTAAAACTTCAGGATGATCGCCCACATAAAGCAAATGACATTGCAGTAATTTAAGCAAATCACTTTGTGCAATTCGCTTCATCATTTTGATGCAAGTTGGGGAATATTCATAAGCAAAAATAAAGCGGGTTGGTGCTTTAAAATGCTCTCCCACAGTCATCACGGTACAATTTGCACCACGAATAAAGTTTTCGACATTACTCCCTAAAGCCTTATTGCGTTCAGCAGATTTTTCGCCCACGCGTCCAATCACCACAATATCGTCTTCATTCAACACACTGAAGCTTTGTTCTAGAAAATCGCCTTTTTCTTGAATTTGAGTAGGTACAATTTCATATTTTTCCTGAATCATATTGGAAATGTGCTGCAATAAATTGTTGCTATAGTCGAGTGCTAATTCACTTTGTTTTTGTTCCAACTCAGCTAATTCTTTGAGTAACATCGCATTACTTTCAAAACCAATCACGCCACTAATTTCCCCCAAATGATAACTGGCGGGGTAATAATCCAAAACTTGTAATAACACCAATTCACGTTGAGTTTGTGTTGCAATCCACGCAGCAGCTTCAGCAAGCGCATTAATACAAGGCGAAGAATCAATACAAGCAATTACACGTTTCATTATTGCCTCTCTTACTGCCTTTTGCAGGCTATTTTTTAGTTGTTATTTTTAACTTAACACAACTCGTGTTGCAGGGACATGAAAAAATGTAATGAAGTTTAAAGATTTAGCCTTGCTGCATCGTATTTACTCACGATAACGAATCAATTTGGCAGGGTTTCCTACCACAATTTCCCGCTCCTGAACATCTTTGGTGACCATGCTATTCATACCAACGACTGCATGTGCCGCAATCTTCACCCCATCTTTAACACCAACATGCGCACCTAACCAAACATCCTTACCAACTTCAATGCCCTGTGAACGCACCGCTTGCTGATAAATGGGCTGATCCAAAGCCATGCCATGATCAAATGCATATAAATGACAATATGCTGCGATACGCACCTGATCATGAAGCTTAATTCCAACTCTGCCACCATCTAAAATACAGTGGTGATTAATCGCGACTTCATTGCCAATTTCTAAAGGGCCATGCAAAGTACAATCGGCTGCAATAAAGGTATTATCGCCAATACTGATTTTACGTCCTGGTTCTGCAAAAATATGTGCCAATGGTGAAATAAAACAGTTTTTGCCAATCTCTACCGTTTCCATTGCCATTAAATAAGCTTGATATTCCTGCTGCCAAGCTTCTGCCCAAGCACGATGTTTAGGTTTTAATGACCAATATAACCACGGCATGTAGTTTAAACGGTGTTTATGCTGCTCACGGTACTTCGATAATGGATCAGGTGAATTTGCTTCAGTCATCTTGATCATCCTCAAGGATTTTGAGTTGTTCACGCCCACGGCTAATATCTTGTAATTTTAGTTTTAAAGGGTCTATTTGATCGACTTGCATGAATGCCTTTACCAACACGCCTTCGGCGGTGTAGTCTTCGCTGTACTCAATCTGCTGACTATTTAGCTCGTATTGTAAAATTGCCCACTCATTAAAATGACAGGAAAATTGCACGGTCTTTTTTTCAATCAGTTCTATTTTTTCTGCTAGAGCCAAACATTGCCCTGCACATCCCCCATAGGCACGTACCAAGCCGCCTGTGCCCAATTTAATGCCGCCGTACCAACGATTCACCAACACCAAAACATTAGTCAACTCATTGCCTTCAATCGTGGCTAAAATAGGACGTCCTGCCGTACCTGAAGGTTCGCCATCATCATTAAAACGTAATTGATGCCCGATTTTCCATGCCCAACATTGATGTGTGGTAGATGAATCACGCTGCTGTTCCAAAAAAGTTTTTACCGCTTGCTCATTATCTACAGGCACAGCAATTGCCTGAAATCGACTTTTTTTAATTTCTTCTTCAAAAGTGATGGGCGCAGCAATGGTAAATGGCATAACACTCCAGATCAATCAACCAGTTAAATAAAAACTTGATAATTATAACGTGTTTAGCGCTCTAACGTATTTAGAGTTATAGCTTATTTGGACTGATAACCACCATGAAAAAACCTTCTATCCTCAAAGGTATAGAAGGTTAAATAATGTTTACACGACTTTCTGTTCTACAACTTATGCAGTAAGCATACGAAAACCAATAACGATTAGAACATTCAAGCTTTAAACAAAAAAGTCTTCACCCAAATAAACTTCACGCACAATTTCATTTTCCAGAATTTCTTGCGGTGTACCCTCTGCAATGACTGAACCTTCGCTAACAATATAAGCACGTTCACAAATGGCTAAAGTATCACGGACGTTATGGTCGGTAATTAATACGCCAATGTCACGATCTTTTAAGGTACGAATGATATCTTTAATATCACCGACAGAAATAGGATCGACCCCTGCAAAAGGCTCATCTAACAACATAAATTTAGGGTCTGCTGCCAAAGCACGGGCAATTTCTGCACGACGGCGTTCGCCACCCGACACACTCATCCCTAATGAATCTTTAATATGCGTGATTTTAAAATCTGCCAGCAATTCTAATAAACGCTGCTGACGTTGCTGTTTATTTAAATCTTTGCGGGTTTCTAAAATAGCCATAATATTTTCAGCGATGGTCAGCTTTCTGAAAATAGAGGCTTCTTGCGGTAAATAACCAATCCCCTTACGCGCACGTTCATGCATGGCAAGGTCAGATAAATCCAGTTGATCTAAATGGATTTCGCCTTTATCCATACGCACCAAACCCACAACCATGTAGAAACTGGTGGTTTTACCCGCACCGTTCGGCCCAAGTAACCCGACAATTTCACCACTTTTCATTTCAAATGAAACGTCTTTAACCACCCAGCGCTTATTATAGTTTTTGGCTAAATGCTTAATACACAAAGTCTGCTGACCGTGCTGGACGCTGTCCTGTGCTGCGCTCGTTTGATCCATTAATCACGCGCTCCCGGGAATGATTTTGAACTTGATGGTGGAATCACAATTTTTACACGACCCGCTTCAGAACCAGTTTTGTTCGGTGTACCAATCGCTTCAACATCGCCTTTGTTCATACTATAACGCAAGGTATTACCACGAATACTGGCTCCATCTTGCTCTAAAAGTGCGCCACCCGTTAAGGTGATAATGCCTGTTTCAGCATTGTAAACAATCTTTTGCGCCTGACCTTTGGCAAGCCCTTTGGCTGGATCAGTCTTTTGCTGGAATTGCGCAGGTCTGCCCGTTGCCGTAATGACACTAATTTCTTTTTTGCTGTTCAGATTAGCAACAATCGAATCTGCCTGCAGTTTCATGGTGCCCTGTTCAATCACCACATTGCCTGTATAAGTGGTGACGCCAGTACGTTCACTAAAGGTCGCACGGTCTGCCAATAAAGTAATAGGCTGACTGCGGTCTGACGGAATTGCCCATGCACCTGCCGATGAAAGCACCGCCAAGCCCACAAGTGCTGCTTGTTTTATCAACGCTTTAGGAGCTGTAAGCTTAGATTTATGGTTCATACTTTCCTCGAATATTAAAAAATTCGTATTGCCCGTCATTTAAATTGGCTTTTAAGCCCTGACTGATAAAATCAGCCTGTGGAGATTGTACAGTCACTTGTTTTTCGGTACTGATTTCACGTGTTTTAGGAAACACATTCAACTCGACTGTTTCAAGCGTCAGTTTGCCTTGAGCGAGTAACTTGGTTGCTAGCACTTGATCTGACAACACAACCTTTTCATTGTCATTAAAACCTTGTGCCTGTTTAGCAAAAAAAGTGGCATCCACCGCGCCCGCTTTATACATAGAGGCATTCAAATTTTCCAGCTTAGAGGTTTTTTGCTGCATGTCTTGCTCTAAACGGTCAATTTGCGCACGCACATATAAATTGCCCTGCTCATCTGTTTGGGTCAGATGAATTTGCTCTGCACTATAAGTCATAGAGCGAGCAGCGTCAGTTTCCAGTTTTTTGCCTTTACCGCTGTAATAGTAATAACCACCACTTACAGCTGCAATTGCAATCGCAGTAACGTATAAAACTTTAGTATCCATAAGTGGGGCTGTAACTCAAACCTTTGAATGTATGACTTAATTAATGAGGGATGCTGAGATATTTTTCAAGTAAGCTTTGGTACACACCTTTGGCGGTTAAAATCATATCGCAGATTTCACGTACCGCACCGCGCCCACCCATGGCCTGTGTGACTAAATCGGCACGACGACGCACTTCAATATGTCCATTTGGCACTGTGACTTTCATCCCCGCAATCGAAAACGCTGAAAGATCAGGCCAGTCATCGCCCATATAGAGACAATCTGCAGGTGATAAACCTAACTTGGCACAGGCTTCCTGCAATGCAGTGCCTTTATCTTCACGTCCTTGGTAGACCAAATCTACACCTAAATCGGACATGCGTTTTTCGACAATATTACTTTTACGACCCGTGATGATAATGACTTTAACACCTGCTTGTTGCACCAGTTTCATACCTAAACCATCACGAATATCGAATGATTTAATTTCATCACCGCTGTTGGTTAAGGTGACAAAACCATCACTTAGAATTCCATCGACATCTAAAACCAAAGCTTCAATATGACGCGCTTGCTCTAATAAAATATAAGATGCCATTGTTTAGTTTACCCCTGCTTGAATCAAGTCATGCATACTGATCACACCAATGACTTTATTGGCATCATCCACCACCACAAACTGATTGATTTTACGGTCACGTAATTGCTCTAAAGCTTCAACTGCACGTGCTTCTTGTGAAATCGTTGCAGGATGTTGAGTCATCACTTGCCCAACTTGTAAATTCACATCAAAGCCCTGTTGTTTATCAATTAAACGTCGTAAATCACCATCGGTGAAAATGCCTAACAAGACGTCATTTTCATCGACAATTGTGGTTAAACCTAGACGTTTGTTTGAAATTTCGTATAACACTTTGTTCATTGGTGTATCTGGTGCAACTTTAGGTAATTCTGTACCGGTATGCATCAAATGTTTCACATGCAATAACAGGCGCTTACCCAAAGCGCCTGCAGGATGTGAACGAGCAAAATCATCGGCAGTAAAACCACGTGCATCAAGTAACGCTACAGCCAATGCATCACCTAATGCCAAGGTTGCAGTCGTACTTGAGGTTGGTGCTAAACCAAGTGGACAAGCTTCCTGAATATTGCCTAATGTTAAAGCGACATCAGCATTTTGTGGCATCGGCCCGCGATCATCACCGCTAATTGTGATTAGAGGAACTTCCAGATGTTTGATGAGTGGCATCAACATCATAATTTCATCACTTTTGCCGGAGTTGGAAATGGCAATTAAAACATCACCCCGTACCAACATTCCCAAATCACCATGCCCTGCTTCACCCGGGTGCATAAAGAAAGACGGCGTGCCTGTAGAGGCAAACGTCGCAGCCATTTTACGACCAATATGACCTGATTTTCCCATACCTGTGACCACAACACGCCCTTTGCAATGCAACATGATTTCGCAGGCACGGCTAAAACGCTGATCAATTTGCGTCGCCAAGACTTGTAATGCTTGTTCTTCTATTCTTAAAGTGTCTAAGGCTACAGATTGGAAATCAATGGTATTTGACATGTTTGGCATTCAACGTTCAACTTAAATTGAGTATTTTCTACACCTCAATAAAAGTGATTTATTGAAGCACATTTAATTTTCGCAATTTTAGCATATCTATGCAATTCTACACTTTGATTCTGCGTGTGTTTTTTGTTTTAACGCATTTTTGTATGCTGTTTTAATTAACTCGCTTTTTGACTCGAGTTTCAAATGAAAAACAATCATATTTGAGCTTAGGCTATTTATTTTATTGATTCAAAGTTGCAGATAAAGCTAAAGATAGAACTAGCTCAGAAGCATATTTCAACGAAAATGCTCTAAAAATTATGGATCAAACCCATCTATAAAGCTGACTGCAAGCAAGCTGTAACAAACAGCCATAAAAAAACGCCTATCTTTCGATAGGCGTTTTTTAAATTTTGGAGCGGGAAACGAGACTCGAACTCGCGACCCCAACCTTGGCAAGGTTGTGCTCTACCAACTGAGCTATTCCCGCAATATGGAAGTGAATTATAGAGAATTTCGTACAACTGTCAACTCTCCATGCTTCCAAGTGCTCAATTAATCAGCACGACGCCATACAGTACCCTGACGGGTATCTTCCAATACTACGCCTTGATCTAGTAAAGACTGGCGAATTTCATCGGCACGGGCAAAGTCTTTGGCTTTTTTGGCATCCTGACGCTGCTGAATTAAGTCTGCAATGGCTTGTTCAGACAAACCTAAAGCATCCTGACCAATATCAGACTTCAGGAATTCATCTACATCATGCTGTACCAAACCTAAAATATTGGTCAAATGACGCAAGGTTGAATAATACACAGCCGCCTGCTCTGCCTGCTGCTCTTTCACCGCACGGTTCAGCTCTTTATTGACTTCAAACAAAACTGCAATTGCTTCTGCAGTGTTAAAGTCGTCACGCATTGCAGCATTAAAGCGCTCTACCAAAGCCTTATCTAACTGCTCAACTGTTTGCGTACCGTACGCTTGTTGATAAGCTTTAAATGAGTGATAGAAACGTGATAATGCGGTTTTGGCTTCTTTGAGTGCTACATCGGAGAAGTTTACAGGGCTACGATAATGCGATGACACAATAAAGTAGCGGATCACTTCAGGATGGAATTTTTCCATCACATCACGAATGGTGAAGAAGTTACCCAATGACTTCGACATTTTTTCGCCATCGACATTAATAAAGCCAACGTGCATCCAGTAATTTACATACTGCTCACCTGTTGATGCTTCAGACTGGGCAATTTCATTTTCATGGTGTGGGAACATTAAGTCTGAACCACCACCATGAATATCAAAATGATTACCTAAGCAGCAAGTCGACATCGCAGAACATTCAATGTGCCAACCCGGACGTCCATTGCCCCACGGCGAAGCCCAAGATGGTTCATTTTCTTTGGCATGTTTCCACAAAACAAAGTCAAATGGATGCTTTTTGTCGACTTCAACATCAACACGCTCAGACGCGCCCGCCTGCATGTCTTCTAGCTTGCGACCTGAAAGACGGCCATATTTGTCAAATTTTTCAACCTGAAAATAAACATCGCCATTACTTGCAGGATAAGCTGTGCCTTTATTGACCAAATTACCAATCATATTTTGCATTTGATCAATATATTCAGTGGCACGTGGTGCAGCATCAGGTTCAACACAGCCTAAGTTTGCCGCATCTTCATTCATGGCTTGAATAAAACGATCTGTTAAAGCTTGAATGCTCTCGCCATTTTCATTGGCACGTTTAATAATTTTGTCGTCAATGTCGGTAATGTTGCGGACATATTTCACATTCCAACCTTGACTGCGCAAAAAGCGAATGATGTAGTCAAATGCAACCATAACCCGCGCATGCCCGATATGACAGTAATCATAAACCGTCATGCCACAGACATACATGTCGATATGTCCTTCTTTACGCGGAACAAATTCAACTTTTTTTCGTTGCTCTGAGTTATATAGAACAAATGGTTGCATAGGTTTTCAAAATAGGTCTATTAAAAGATGCTCCATCTTAACCTAAGCATTATTTTTCATAAAGTTTTTCGATGTTTTTATTCTGTATGTGTCTGTGTGAAGAGAATATCGCGGATGATCCAAGCCTTCTCCCGAAGGAGAAGGAACTTTTTAATACCTGTACTTAGGCGTTTGCTGATCTTATACGGTTTGGCAAAGCTTATGCAGCATCACGTTTTTGTACCAAAATCGCGCCAACTGAATAGCCTGCGCCAAATGAACACAAGACACCATATTCACCGTTTTCGACTTCGTGTGCAGTACGGTGTAAAGCGATAATTACCCCTGCCGAAGAAGTATTGGCAAACTCATCTAAAATAATAGGTACTAAACCTGGTTGTGCTGCTTCTTTACCAACCACCAATTTCAAAATGAGTTCGTTCATGCTGGCATTGGCTTGGTGCAACCAGAAACGCTTCACCTCGGTTGGCGCAATCTGATTCTTTTCTAATTGCGCAGTAATCATTTTGGCAACTAAGGGGCAAACTTCTTTAAAGACTTTACGACCATCTTGATGGAAGCGTTTATCGTCAATATCTGCATTTTCACTTAAGTTTAAAAAACCGAAATTATTACGGATATTATTCGAGAACTGAGTAAACAGGTTCATGTCCAAAATTTCGAAACCTGCTTTGGTTTCAGTGTCTTCCAAAATTGAAGCGGTTGCTACATCACCAAAAATAAAGTGGCAGTCACGTGAACGGAAATCGTTATGACCTGAGGTAATTTCGACATTCACCAACAGTACGCGGCGCGCACCTGCTTTAATCGCATCATGCGCTTGCTTAATGCCGAAAGTCGCAGCAGAACATGCCACGTTCATGTCATAGGCATAACCTTGAATACCAAGCGCAGTTTGAATTTCAATCGCCACCGCAGGATAAGCACGCTGCAAGTTTGAGCAAGACAAAATCACCACATCAATATCTTCTGCGGTCACGCCTGCATTTTGCATGGCTTGTTTTGCAGCAATTACACCCCATTCTGCTTGTAGCGAAATTTCATCATCCCCGCGTTCACGCAAATTTGGACGTAAACGGTTAATGTCCAGAATACCTGTTTTTTCTGACACGTAACGGCGTTTTACCCCAGAGGCTTTTTCGATAAAGTCAGCACTTGAGCCACGACGTTCTTCAAGCTCACCTGCTGCAATTTTGTCAGCATTGAGCTGATTATACTGTTCCACATAAGCATTTAAACTTTCGACCAACTCTTCATTGGTAATAACATCTTCTGGGTGATAAAGACCAGTACCTATAATGCGAATGCCCATGTAAAACTCCTTCTAGAAATTACTAATATCTTAACTGATTCCGAGCTTTTCCCATACTTTTTGCAGCCGAGTTGCAGAAATTGGTATTTTGGTTTTCATGGGTTGAGAGAACAGCGATATGCGTAATTCTTCCACCATAAAGTACAATTCCTTGAGTCGGGCATCTTGTTTGTGTTTAAACAATTTGTCCATCCAAGGGTCAATTTGGGCGATGGCAGCATCGTCTCTTTGCAAGTTGTTGGGTAAGCGGTCTAAACGTAATAACAACGCTTTCAAATAGCGCGGATATTCGCTCCACACCTCTACAGGCTTGCTATACACAAAGTCTGCCAGATGCATTAAGTCCAGCTGATCTTCTATATCATCCATATTTTTAGCAAAAACTGCTTCATCAAGCATAAGAAGCTGACGGCGGATGTCTTGCCATGCAATATAAATTTCATTAAAGATACGCAGCGTGGTTTGACCATGACTGAGGAAAGTCTTTTTTACCTCAAGCTGCAACTTTTGAAACTCTTCCAAGTTGACTGGTAAGTCACCAATAATGCTTTGCAATGTTGCATAGATCAACATTTGCTCAAGTTGAGCTTTATCACCCAAAGGCGAATACGCCAAAGCCAAGGGTTTATCAATTTGTTTTTTCAATTGGCGTGATAAATCACCCAATTGCACATATAGCAAACGAATCACGCCTTCACGGTGCTGACGAATCGCCTCACTCTGATCATTAAAGGTTTGAATCACCACACCCGATTCATCTTTTGGTAAAAGCTCTGCAAATGTTTTGCTTGGTACCAACGCCTGATATTGCTTAACCACTACGCCCGTAACTTTTTGCGAAGCTTCAAATACAAATCGTTCAGGAAAAGTTTGAAATTCTCCGTGCACCTGCTTTACAGGACTATGCGTTTCGGTATGGCAACGCGCTTTTAATTCAGATAAATCACGACCTTGCTCAATCACCCGCCCTTTTTCATCTAGCACTTTAATGAACGGCAATAAATACGCATCTACCCGCTCAAAGCTAAAGTCTTTTTCGGTGATGTATTCAGCACGTAATTGAAATGCCAAAAAGCTAAAAATGTGCTCGCGTAAATTTACCGCATCAACACGTTGTAGCAACTTTCGAGCTGTGTCTGGAATAGGCACCAAATGACGACGCTTATCTTTAGGCAAAGTCTTGAGCAAGGCTTCAATTAAATTTTCACGCCAACCCAGAACACCCCACGACCAGATATTTTCATCGACCTGTGCCAACGCTTGCACTGGAATTTTAACGGTTGCGCCATCTTCATCATGGCTGGGGTCAAAACGGTAACTGGCCGCCAAGCGCAGCTCACCATTACGCAAATAGTCAGGAAATTGCTGCGTGGTCGGACGATCATTCAGCCAAAGTGCATCATCTTCCACAAATAAATAACGTGGATTTTGCGGCTCTACTGTGGCACGCCAATCTTCAAAGGAACGACGGCTTGCAACTTCTGCAGGTACTTTGGCGGCATAAAATTGATAAATAGTTTCTTCATCAACAACTAAATCACGACGACGTAATTTATCTTCAACCCGTTCCACTTCTTCCAGTTTAAGCAGGTTGTGTTTTAAAAATGGTGGGGTAATGCCCAAGTTGCCTGTGGTTAAAGCATCACGTAAGAATATTTCATGGGCGGCTTCCTGATCGACCTTTTCGTAATTGACAGGACGTTTCGGCTCGATAATTAGACCAAACAGCGAAATTTGATCATAGGCATTCACCACGCCTGCTTTTTTAGACCAATGTGGTTCAAAATAGTGATGCTTCAGCAAATCACGTGCAGCCAATAAAATCCATTCAGGTTCAATTTTTGCCAAGGTGCGTAGATACACTTGCGAAGTTTCTACCATCTCAAATGCCATGACCCACGGTGTATTGGTTTTATGCAAAGTCGATGCAGGGAAAATTCGTGCTTTTTGTTGGCGTACTGCCATAAACACATTGCGCTCATCGGTTTTATTGGCAATAAAAGAAAGCAACCCTGTTAATAACGCCCGATGCAGATTTTCATAACTGGCTTTTTTCTCATTAAACGACAGTTTTAAGCCACGCGCCAAATCCACCAATTGTTCATGAGTTTTCTTCCATTCACGTAAACGCAACCAACTTAAAAAATGCTGACGGGCAAAAGTACGACGTTTGTTTTCACTCATGCCATCACGGTTTTCGTGTAAAGTTTCCCACAATTTTAAATAGAATAAAAAGTCAGAATCTGCTTCACGGAACAAAGCATGTTTTTGATCGGCTTGCATTTGTTTGTCTGCAGGACGTTCACGCGGGTCTTGTACCGCCAATGCCGCTACAATAATCAGGACTTCATTTAACACCCCAAAATGCGCACCGCCTAAAATCATACGTGCCAGTCTTGGATCAATCGGCATTTTTGCCATTTGCTGACCAATTTTGGTTAAGCTGCTGCCTTGAAGCCCGCCTTTATTAGCGGTGGATTTAGTGGAATTATTCGGATGATTGTCTCCCTTTTGCGTCGCAGAGCTACTCATTCCGTCTAAAAGAGGGGCTTTACCCGTCTCAATCATCGCACCCAGTTCAATCAACAGCTTACGACCATCATTGACTAAACGATGATCTGGCGGCTCAATAAAATCAAAATCTTCGAGCGTACCCAAGCCCAAACTTTGCATTTGTAAAATGACCGATGCCAAGTTGGTGCGTTTAATTTCAGGTTCAGTAAACTCTGGGCGACTTAAAAAATCTTCTTCTGAATACAGGCGAATACAAACGCCTGGTGCAATACGACCACAACGTCCTTTACGCTGATTCGCTGCTGCCTGAGATACTGCTTCAATCGGTAAACGCTGCACCCGTGAGCGATAGTTATAACGTGAAATACGTGCAAAACCGCTATCAATCACATAGCGGATATTGGGTACAGTGAGTGCGGTTTCAGCGACGTTGGTGGCAATAATAATGCGACGACCACCACCTGAAGGATTAAAAATTTTTTGTTGTTCCGCCAAAGCCAAACGCGCATACAACGGTAAAATTTCAGTATGACGCGGTCCATGCTTATGCAAGGTTTCTTGCAGCTCCCGAATTTCCTGTTCAGTACTGGCAAAAATTAGAATATCGGCATGTTCAGGATGACCTTTTTCCTGTGCATCGGCAAAGCATTCTTCTACCGCTTGCACCACTGCGCGTGGCAAGTTTTCTTCAAAGTCATCAAACTCATCATCATCACTACCACCAATGCTTAATTCAGAAATTGGACGATAACGTACTTCGACAGGATAGCTTCGACCTTCGACCTCAAAAATAGGTGCGCCGTTAAAATAGTTACTAAAACGCTGCACATCTAAAGTTGCAGAAGTGATGATGACTTTTAAATCAGGGCGACGTGGCAAAAGTTGCTTTAAATAGCCCATAATGAAGTCAATATTTAAAGAACGCTCATGCGCTTCATCTATAATAATGGTGTCGTATTTATTTAAATAACGATCATTGGCAAGCTCTGCTAACAAAATACCATCGGTCATTAAACGGACAATTGAATCTTGCGAACCCTGTTCATTAAAACGAACTTTAAAGCTGATGGACTCACCTAACTTTTCGCCAACTTCTTCGGCAATACGCTGCGATACACTACGCGCAGCAAGACGTCGTGGCTGAGTATGACCAATTAACCCCGTTAAACCACGCCCTGCCAACATGGCAATTTGGGGTAACTGTGTAGTTTTTCCTGAACCTGTTTCACCTGCTACAATAATGACCTGATGTTGCTGAATTGCAGCAATCAACTGTTCGGCAGATTGAGTCACAGGTAAATCTTGATTCAACTTGATATCGGGAATGCGCTGCGCACGCTCCAACACTTTTAAATTAGATTTTTCAAATAATTCCTGATATTGCTTTGGATTGGCATCTTTGCCTTTTCGTAGTCGATTTAAACGATGACGATCACGCGCCAAAACGAGGTGGTCTACATTTAAATGACTCTGCACAGAATACGCTTCCTAACCAAAACACAAACGCGTATTTTACGCTGTAATGCCTTTAAGCGAAAGAACAGTGATTTAGAATGCGTATTTAAAAAGTTTTAAATCCCCCCTTGAATTTCAAAATAGCATCCCCATATAGATGTATGTTCACCAATTGCTTGAAATGGGTTGTATTTGAACCTGAAAAATAGGTTGTCATGCAATCATCATCATTTTGAGGCTTAATAAAGACTCAATAATGCAGTAATGAAAGTGTACGCTTTTTACATACTCATTTGTTTTTCCGATGCTAGTAATGTAAAAATACCATTTCAGCAATAAAACAAAATTAGATACTCTATTACCAACGAAATACAAACCTTAATCATGGAGACAGTGATGAGCTTAATTAATACTGAAGTTAAACCATTTAAAGCAAATGCATACCACAACGGTCAATTCATTGAAGTAACTGAAGCTGATCTTAAAGGCAAATGGTCTGTAGTATTCTTCTACCCTGCTGACTTCACTTTCGTTTGCCCAACTGAGCTTGGTGACCTTGCAGACAATTACGCAGAATTCCAAAAATTAGGCGTTGAAATCTATGCAGTTTCTACTGACACTCACTTCACGCACAAAGCTTGGCACGATTCTTCAGAAGAAATCAAAAAAATCCAATACGTAATGGTTGGCGACCCAACTTGGACGCTTTCTAAAAACTTCGAAGTATTAATCGAATCTGCTGGTCTTGCTGACCGTGGTACTTTCGTAATTGATCCAGAAGGTAAAATCCAAATCATCGAAATCAATGCTGGCGGTATTGGCCGTGATGCTCAAGAACTTCTTCGTAAAGTTAAAGCAGCTCAATACGTTCACGCTCACCCAGGTGAAGTATGCCCAGCTAAATGGAAAGAAGGTGATGCAACTTTAGCCCCATCTATCGACCTAGTAGGTAAAATCTAAGTTTTAGATTAAACCACTCAAAAAAACCACGCATATTTTGCGTGGTTTTTTTTAATCAGAACATCACCCTTTTCTACCTTATTTATTCATATTTCATCTCTAGAATAGAAAATGTAAAAACATTACAACACTACAATCGAATCTGTACCGGTAACAGTTGTGAGATTTATTTTTGAGGGCTGTTCTATGAAAAAATTATTTTTACTTTCAACATTAATAGCATTTTCAGTGCCAGCTTTAGCTGATTTCAACTGTAATGGCAGCATTAAAAATCGAACTATTGATGATAATGTCAAAGTGCATAAACAATGTGTTCTTGATCATGTGACTATTAAGGGCAACCTAATGTTGCATTCCAACTCACAAACGGCAATTAAAAATAGTACGATTGATGGCAATTTAGAATCTAAAGGAAACTTTAGTCAGGTTAATGCACATGCCAACCGCATTGATGGCAATATCCAACTCGAAGATGGGCGTAACATCCAACTCACGTCAAACCGTGTAAATGGCAATATTCAACTTAAAGATAATTCAGGCTCAATCGTTGTAAAAAATAACCGCGTGAATGGCAATTTAGAATGTGAAGATAACCGCGTAAAAACGACTGGCGGCACAAACCGTGTTTCTGGTGACAAAGAAGATCAATGTCGTCATCTATAAAATCTAGTCTTTCAATCATTTTATTTAAATGAATGACTATTCATGTGCAAAGCATAAACACCACATCCTAAATGTGGTGTTTTATTTCGCTTCATAATAGTTTTGTCGTTTTTGGCACGTTTAGGTTGCGCAAAAAACTTATATTCAAAAGTTACAATTCTGTAATACTTTTTAGCAAGCACTTCACTTATGTTCAAAATAAGCAGATTTATTCTGTGAAAAATAATATAAAAAATAAAGGAGTTGCTTATGGGTAAAGCACTTGCCGTGACATCCTGGACATACAGTGCATCTTCACGTTATTTAAAAATATTTTACGAAAATGGCTCTGGGGATTTATTCCATCCTGTACCACAATTTATTTATGACAACTTATTAAGACGCAGTGATAAAGCAGCTTTTGTGAGTAAATATTTAGCATACGATTTAAGCTTTAACCGTATTTCCATTCAATAATTGATTTTATTAAACTTTGAGCATCCACATAACGATCCAATCTAAAAATAGATTGGATCGTTTTAAATAGGTAAATAACTTCAAATATTAATACACTTCTTGAATCAATTTAAAGCGTTCCTGTTCACGGTCATCATCCAAAGTAATACTCTCCGTGAACATATCAAGCGGTCTGGCCCAAATAGAATAATCGCCATATAAGCATTGATAAACCACCAATTTCTCTTGGGTTTCACTGTGTGTAGCCACATGCAGCACTTGATACAATTGCCCTTTATAATGTTGATAAATCCCTTTTTTAAGCATTTTACAATCCCAATCTTACAGAATGGCATTACTGTACAATAAAAACTGTAACCATTCTCAAGATTTCACCTTATCAGAAAAAATGAATCGCATCGGCATATTTTTCTCTAATTTATCGTTCTAATCTACACAACAAAAAAATATCTAAACCCATTACATTATTTGAACAATTTTAAGCTTCAAATTGATTGTTTTTTGGTTATATTCGCATTATCCCATCTTAAGTGGATGTAAAAAAAGGAAACATGATAATGAATAAACTTCTTATTGCTTTAGGTCTTGCTGCCACTGTAGCACTTGTAGGTTGTGCAAAAGAAAAAGCACCAGAAACAGGGGCAACTACGGGTGAACACTTAGAAAACGCTGCGGCTCAAGCTGCACATGATGCCAAAGATGCAACACATGAAGCTGCTACTGCTACAGCAACTGCGGTAGATAACGCAGCGCAAGCAACTGAAAATGCTGCACACAATGTTGCAACAGCAACAGAAAACGCAGCTGATGCGACTGTACAAGCTGCTAAAGATGCAACTGCTGCGACTGCAGGTGCGGTTGAACAAGGTGCTGCAAATGTGAAAGAAAAAGCACAACAATAATTTGATTGTATAAAACAAAAACTCCTGAGCAAGTTCTCAGGAGTTTTTTATTCAGCACGATTTAATTAGGGTCTGTTGACAATTCGTCTATGTTTGCGACATGAGAGATATATCTCGCAAGGTTTTTTAGCTGATATAAGGCATGGGACAGGAAATTTACTCATTCTAAATGACTGGCACATAACGTAATAGCAGCAAAAAATATGCTTGTACCCTTGCGCAGCAAACAAAGCAGTGCTTTGTTTTTGCTCATGTGGCTAAAACTTTCACAGATTGCGTTATAAAACTTGAAAATAAACCCGTTATTCCCTGCGTTTCATGCCTAATCTGCTCAGTTTTAGCCTACAGCGCAAGCCATTTATGAAATATCAACAGACCCTAGTAAACCTAAATCCTGCCGCAACTATAACGCCGCTTTTAAATTACAACCATAGCCCATGGTCTGTTGTACTTGGCGGTAACTGGTGTAACGATTCAAAATAAAATCATAATAAGATTCTGCATTGGCAAAATTTTCAGCCAAATTTTCCTGCTCTGCACGCGGTAATTTTACATCTTTAAGAAAATCTAGATTGTTATGTCCTAAGCGATATAACTCAGCAAAATAACCATTCATCATATCGCAATAAGCAATTTTAGTCGGCTTTAAAGCAGTACTGGCGACCAAATGCTGATTCAAAGTTTGTAAGTTATTTACATCTAAAGGGAATTGATGCGCAAATGCGATATTTTCGACTTGTTTAAATTGTTTGAAGTCTTGCGCCAATTTGACATTTAAAGCATCTATACGCTGTTGTAATGCAGTCGCATCCTGAACCTGATATTGCTTTGGATCAATTTTTACTTGAGTTTGCTGTGGATTGCTACACGCACTTAATCCACACACCACAAGCAAACCACCATAAACGAAAGGCTTCATTAATTTACTCATCAATTCATACATCAGGCTTATTATGCCTGAAAGCATCTGCAAATTTAATGATATCGCTCATCTTAATATTTCATAAAGAAATGACGGATATGATTTGCCAATCTACCTAGAGTTGGGCAAAGTAGATAAAAACATGGAGTAAATAATATGACCTTATTAGAACAACTGAATATAAAGCATCCTATTTTTCTTGCTCCAATGGCTGGCGTTTCTACTCCCGAACTTGCAGCCGAGGTTTCTAATCAAGGTGGTTTTGGCTCACTCGGTTTAGGTGCAAACACGGTAGATGCTGCACGTGAGCAAATTTTACGCACTCAAGAACTGACTGATTTTCCATTTCAGGTCAATTTCTTTTGCCATGAATCAAGTCCACTAGATGAAGTCGCTGCACAAGCGTGGATTGCACATTTTCAGCCAATCTTTGAACGCTATGGCGCAACTGCACCGAGTCAACTAAATTGTATTTATCCAAGTTTTAAAGACCATGATGGATATTTAGATCTTGTACTAGAAACTAAACCACAAGCCGTCAGTTTTCACTTCGGGATTCCGCATGCGCATCAAATTCAGGCTTTAAAAGATGCAGGAATCATTACTATGGTTTCAGCAACCAACTTAGCCGAAGCTCAAGCCATTGAAGCAGCGGGAATTGATGTCATTATCGCCCAAGGCATTGAGGCAGGTGGACATCGGGGTATCTTTAACCAAACCTTTGATAGTGCAATTAAAACCAGCGATTTAGTACAACTAATTCGTGAACATTGTACCCTGCCAGTGGTTGCAGCAGGTGGCATTATGAATGGTCAGCAAGCACAGTTAATGCTGAAATTGGGCGCTTCTGCGGTACAGCTGGGTACAGCTTTTGTGCAATGTAAAAGTTCCAATGCCAATCCAGCTTATCGACAAGCTTTATTTCAACAAAACATTACTCAAATGACCGACAGCATTTCTGGACGCCCTGCCCGTGGTTTAATTAATCATTGGCATACACAAGTAGATACGCCAGATCGTTTAACAGTACCTACCTATCCGTATAGCTATGATCTTGCAAAACAGTTGCATGCAGCAGCCGTTATACAAGGCGAGCAAGGTTATGCTCCGTTTTGGGCTGGTAGTAATGTGAGTCAGATACGTGAATTAGAAGCCGCAGATTTAATTAATCAGTTGGTTTTGGAAATGATTCACGCACGCTAAGTTTACGTACAGAAAACTCAACTGTGTATCACAGTTGAGTTTTTATTTAGTTCCAAAAAAGCTAAAGCATATATTTGCATGCGATTACTTTGTGTCTAACAAGTTCACGGTTTCAACCTGCACATCACTCATGATTTCACCATGCGCAAGTAGCTGATTAAAGTAATCTTCAACCACTTTATATTGTTCTGCAGTACTTTCTACTTGATACATACTTTGACGGAATTCATTACTTGAACGTAAACCTTTGGTGTACCAAGCAATATGTTTACGTGAAATACGACAACCTGAATATTCACCATAAAATTCATACAGCTCAGCTAAATGTCCAAGTAATACTTTTTGAACTTCTGCAATGCTCGGTGCTGCTAACAGCTCACCTGTTGCTAAATAATGTGCGATTTCCCGAAAAATCCACGGACGTCCTTGCGCAGCACGTCCAATCATAATCGCATCTGCGCCTGTATAGTCCAAGACATATTTGGCTTTTTCAGGACTATCAATATCACCATTGGCAATCACAGGAATATTGAGCATGCTTTTCACTTCTTTAATCAGTGAATAGCGTGCACGGTTTAAATACATATCTTCACGGGTACGCCCATGCAATGCCAATGCAGCAATGCCTGCTTGTTCTGCGTGTTTGGCAACCCGTAAAATATTTTCCTGCCCATTCAAAAAACCTAAGCGAGTTTTCAGTGTCACAGGCACATTCACCGCGGCAACCACAGTATCTAAAATGCGTGCCACCAAATCTTCATCTTGCAATAAAGCCGAACCAGCCAACTTATTGCAGACTTTTTTGGCAGGACATCCCATATTGATATCAACAATTTGTGCACCATTGGCGACTTGATAACGTGCGGCTTCGGCCAAATCATGCGGGTCTGAACCTGCAATTTGTGCAGAAATTGGTGCAAGTTCCCCATCAAAGTTGGCACGATACAAACTCTTTTTACTCATGCGCAAAGTTTTGTCAGAGGTCATCATTTCACTGACCGCATGCCCTGCACCAAAGTACTTGCACAGTGAGCGAAAGGGTCTATCAGTGACACCTGCCATCGGGGCAACGATCAAATTATTTGACAGTTGATAGGGACCAATATACATATATATTCTTAACTTTAACGATTGGCATAGTATACTGCATCTGCCCTTTGGGCTCATCCATTTGGAACGAGTTTTCCCTATACTATGAAAGACACTGTATTCACTTCTTTGATGAAACCCTTCAGCGTGCTTGCTTTATCATTAAGCTTGGCTGCCTGTGGAGATAGCGCATGGTGGTCTAAGGACAATGAGCCAACCCTTGAAGCAGAACAAATCCGCAAACTCATTCCGAATAGGGTCAGTGAGCGTAGTGCTTGGGCAAAAGATATTTACGATATTTCAGAGCAATTGGGCATCCCACAAACCAAAGAAAATATGTGCACCATCATTGCCGTGGTGGATCAGGAATCGAACTTTGTAGCCGACCCTCAAGTCTATGGTCTGGGTGAAAAAGCAGTTAAAGAAGTGCAAGACCGTTTGGATGAGAAATTTAAAGATAAACTGGGCGAAGCCATTGGTGGTACGGTTGCAGGCTATTTTCAGGATGTACTGAAAAACCACCCAAGCCCTGAAGATAACTATTTAAGCCAAATGCGTCGTGTGAAAACCGAACGTGAACTGGATGAATTGTATCGTGAAATTTTTGACTATATGGCCAAACATTATCACGTGTCTGCGCTAACAGGTGCTGCCAAACTGTTTGGACAAAATATTGGCGAAAAACTTAATCCAATTACTACTTTAGGCTCGATGCAAGTACATATTAGCTATGCCAAAGAGCATAAACGCCAAAGCGGTAACATCGCAGAGTTACGCAGCGATCTATACACTCAATATGGCGGATTATATTACGGGATTCATCGTTTAATGATGTACCCTGCCGATTACGATCAACCGCTATACCGCTTTGCTGATTATAACTCTGGCATGTATTCGAGCCGCAATGCCGCATTCCAAAGCATGCTAAATGATTTAACTGAAGCAGAATTAGATTTAGATGGTGATTTGCTACTTTATACTAAAGATGGTAGCGTGCGTAATGCAAAGAGTGAATCCGAACGTGAATTAATTGCTGTTTTTTCAAAACATAATATTTTAGTCACCCCACGACAAATTCGTGCAGACCTAAAAAAAGAAAAAGAAAAGAAATTTGAAGATACTGCGACATATTTAGCAGTCACGAAACTCTATAAAGCGCAAACGGGCAAAGAGCCATTTTATGCCATGATGCCGCAAGTGGTCATTTCAGGGCCTAAACTGAGTCGAGATTACAACACCAATTGGTTTGCTACGCGAGTCAATGGACGTTATAAAACATGCATGCAAAAAGCCAAAAATATAAAAATCTAGCCCTATTTGATTTTGATGGGACCCTGTGCAGCAAAGACAGTTTTACAGGGTTTATTTTCTATGCTTTATCTAAGCGGCATATTTTTAAGCAAGGACTTAAAATCTTGCCTTGGATTCAGGCTTACTATTTAAAAGTTTATCCTGCACATGCCATGCGCCCTAAATTGTTTAATGCTATGTTTAAAGATGCAAATACAGCTGAAATATTAGCACTTGCACAGCGCTACGCAGTAGATTTAATACATGATCTTAACCCACAACTGTTACAACAATTAAAACAGCATCAATTCAATGGTGATGATGTGGTGATTGTTTCTGCCAGTGTGGATATTTATTTGCAATATATTTGTCAGCAGTTAAATGTCGATTTGCTTTGTACTGAAACAGAAATTAAAAATCTACAATTCACAGGGCAATATTCAACACCTGATTGTAGTCGGGAACAAAAGAAAATACGGATTTTAGAACAATATGATTTAGAAAATTATGCAGCTATTTATGCGTATGGTAATAGTGATGAAGATGATGCCATGCTGAGTTTAGCGACTTATTCTTATATGGTGGGTAGTGATCATTCATTGCCAGAAATTGTAACTTATAAAAAACTGGCTTGATTTTGATGAATGATATAATAAAACCACAATTTGAATTGTGGGTTTTTTAAGTTACATGTAGCGGATGCCGCCTATGGTGATTACTTTTTTATACCCAGAATAGAAAATAAAAATAGAGTTTTCTCTTAATAAAATAGCTGATGATTCTGCATAAAAATAACGGCTACAACACCTAAAGCAATAAAAAAGGTGACACTTTACAGCATCACCTCTAATTCAAAATAGAAGTATAGTTTTAAACCAAGATCAATCACTTAATCTATTCGTACTAAACAACTCATTTGTAAGTCACTTATTTCTTAAATGGAAAAGCATATTTCACAATACGTTTAAGCACACTGCCGTACTGTTTAACTAAGCTCGCATTGTTGTAGTTCAAGCCATACTTTTCACACACAGCTTGTACTTTTGGAGCCATTTTACGATAGCGACGTGCAGGAATATCTGGATATAAATGGTGTTCAATTTGATGGCTTAAATGTCCTGTCAAAATGTGGAATGCTTCAGAACCTGTAAGATTCGATGAACCACGAATTTGACGCATATACCAGTGACCACGGCTTTCGTTTTGCATCACAGACTTTGGAAATACTTCTACATCCTTCGTAAAGTGACCGCAGAAAATAATGCTGAATGTCCAAATATTACGAATACCATTCGCAACCAAGTTCCCTGTAAACACTGGTAAAGCCGAAGGGCCTGCAATCAATGGAAAGAACACATAATCTTTAAACAATTGTTTTCCAATTTTCTTCTGCATAGGTTGCCATTCTTTTTTGGCTTGGGCTTTGCTTTTACGGCCATTCAAAATTTTACCAATTTCTAAATTCTGAATGGCAACACCCCATTGGAACAGTAAGCAGAAAGGAATACTGTATAAAGGTTGCAATAAATAGCCTGATCTCCAGCGCTGTTCTGGGAACAAACGCACCAAACCATAGCCAATATCATCATCCATACCTTTAATATTGGTATAAGTATGGTGTTTAAAGTTATGGGTTTGACGCCAGTTGTCTGAAGTACCTACCGTATCCCATTCATAACTTGCACCATTGAATTTAGGATCATTCATCCAGTCATACTGACCATGCATGACATTATGACCTAATTCCATGTTTTCCATAATTTTGGCAAAGCCTAACAAGCCTGTACCCAAAACCCATGCTGGCGGGAACCATCCTGCGAACAATAAGGCACGACCTGCCATTGAGCTATAACGAATGGTTGAATAAACACGGCGGATGTATTTAGCATCTTTTTCGCCAATATCATCCAAAACTTCTTGTTTAATGGCGTCTAATTCACGTGCAAGCTCATCTAATTCAAATTGAGTGAGTTCACGGTTTTTAGGATTGCGGAAATATTCTATTTTTACTGGCATATTCATAATCGGAACTCGCTTATAAATCAATAATTAAATCGGTTTGTGCTGAATTGACGCAGATTTTCAATTGGTTATTCGGTTCGCTGTTTTGAACACCATCGACCAAGTTTTTAGTTGAACCTTCAGCTTTGTTACATACACATTTATGGCAAATTCCCATACGACAGCCGTATTTAGGCTTAATATTTTGCTGTTCCAGACTTTCTAAAATGGACTTGCCTTTTGGAATGGTGACAATCTTTTTCGATTGGGTCAGTGTAACTTGTACCAAACCAACATCGTCACTTAACACAGGGGTCATGCTAAAAGCTTCTGTTTTCAGCAAAGCAGCTTGTGCAAATAATTGTTCAACTTGCGTGGTAAAACCCGATGGGCCACATGCAAACACTGCACTTTGCTCAATTTGTGCTAAGTCTTGTAAATGTTCTGCATTTAAACGGCTGTGCGCCAAACTCGGCTCTTGGGTATAAAGCACTTGAAATTTAAAGTTTGGATATTGCTGTGCCCAAGCTTCAAATTGCGCTTTAAATGCTGCATCTGCAAAGGTTTTTACCCAATACATTAAAGTCACTGGAGTGCTACTAAGACGACCAGATTTTGCCATGTCTTGTAGCAAACTATACATTGGTGTGATACCACTACCCGCTGCCAATAGAATTAAAGGCTGGGCTTGTGCAGGCAGTTGCATATCACCATAAGGCGCACCAAACTCTAAAGTATCGCCAACTTTGGCTTGCTCAACCAGCCATGTGCTGACTTTGCCCTGATCAACTTTTTTTACCGTCAATAAAACGTGTTGTGCATCAAGCTGAGTCAAACTATAGGTTCGCTCATAGCGTACGCCCTGAATTGTCACATAAACAGGATGATGCTGCCCTGCTGCGCCAATTTGGAATTTTTTATTGAATTGCAAAGTGAAACTCACCACACCTTGTGCGGCAATATCTTTTTTCACAATTTTGCCGAGTGACTGATTCACCGACCATAATGGATTAATTTTTTGCAACCAGAAATTTGCTGCATAAGGATCTAGTACTGCAGTTGCAATACTGGTTAAGGGAGATTTTCTTTTTTCAGTTAGCTGCATGATTCAGCACCACCCGATGAAATTTTAATTATTATACACATGTATATATATTTGTATATACACCTGTATTGTTTCTAATCATTTCACAAGTACTGGCGCAACCGCTATAATGCCTCTAAGCTTATAAATTATTGAAAATATGACTCAGCCTGCCATGAAAACAAACCATGATGTGACTTTTCCAGAATCTGAAACGGTTCATGAGCCTCTTGTCGTGCGTACGGTTGGGCGTAAAGCTACCATTACCAAACAAGAATTATTTCAGGCAGCATTAAATTTAATTGGCCCACAAAAAAGTATCGCATCTTTAAGTTTACGTGAAGTTGCACGTGAAGCAGGCATCGCACCAAACAGTTTTTATCGTCATTTTAAAGATATTGATGAACTCGCGATTGAACTGATTGATCGTGCAGGTGTGGTGTTGCGTCAAATTCTGCATGAAGCACGTTTAAAAGCATCTAAACAAAACAGTATTATTCGCAGCTCGGTTGAAGTATTTATTGAACAATTAGATACCGATGAAGGCAATTTAAGTCTGCTATTACGTGAAGGTTATACGGGTTCAACCTCTTATAAGCTAGCTGTTGAGCGCCAATTGAATTATTTCCAGCAAGAATTGCAGGATGATTTAATTCGTTTGGAACGTTTGAATAATAGCAAATTGGCGCATCCCGACATTGCAGCCAAAGCCATTACGCAACTGGTGTTTAATATGGGTGCCAAAGTCATTGATATGCCAACTGCAGAGCGCAAAGAAACCGCCGAACAAACCATGATTATGATTCGTATGATTTTAGAAGGTGCGCGTCATTTGGATGAAGGGAAGATTCGATAAACCCAAGTTTATCCCTTCTCTATCAAAGCAGCTTTAACCACATAAATCTGCTTTTTTTTATTTTGGATGCAACCACTTTGCTTATATAGTTTCTGTGTACTGAAAATCAGCACGTCATTTTATGACGCTGAAATTCGACAAGTGATGCTGAGTTTTTATAATCTAAGGATTAATAACAACAAAGCAAAGGCAAATCAATATGCTATTTCTTGATGATACGGCTCAGACTGAACCACAACGCAAGATTACACTCGATTTATCACAAGATGCCGCCACTATACAGCAGCACATTGTCGCGCTCAGTCAAAAATATCAACCTGAACTAATTGTTGCCGAAGGTCTTGAGGCAGATTTTATTTTAGAAAGTTTAACTGAAATTCTGCCACACTGCGGTGGAATTGCGCTCAAACACCCTACCGACAATGTTTCACTCGAAAAACTGCAACATGCCTATCTGCAGCGTGGTAAACAGCGTTTTTATGAGGTGAGAATCATGTTGTTACAGACACATCCTCAATTTAAGTCATTTAGTAGACCTCTTGCGAAAGTAAAAAATGCTTCAATATAGATTTCATGAGATATGAGAAATTAAACCGTTTTTCAGATTCTGAATTTAAGCGCTTGGTTGGTGTACCTCGACCAGTTTTTACTGAAATGGTCGATGTTTTAGAAAAAGCAGAATCACTTAAAAAGAAATCAGGTCGTCCTCATACTTTAGCTATAGAGGATCAATTGTTATTAACGCTCAATTACTTACGCAACTACAGCACTCAACTAGAATTGGCAGCATACTACCATATCGCTGAAAGTAATGTGAATCGAACCATTAAAAAGGTTGAAGATGCTTTGATGAAATCGAGATGTTATACTCTGCCAAAACGAAGTATTACCACAGCAGACGAACACTTTAACTGGGTCATTATTGATGCGACAGAATGTTCAATAGAACGCCCGAAAAAAAAACCAGAGTAAGTTCTACAGTGGTAAAAAGAAGAAACATACACTAAAAACCCAAGTGATCTATCATCCGCAGAGCAAACAAATCATAGGGATCGATGTATCAAATGGCAGTCAGCATGATATTAAACTGGCAAGAAAAACGGTTAAGAAGTTTAAACATTGTGAATATGTTCTGACGGATTTAGGGTACTATGGATTAGAACAAGAGGGGTTTAAGTTATTGATGCCAATCAAGAAAAAGAAGAATTTACCTTTATTTGATGCTGAGAAAAAGTACAATAAAATGCTTGAAAAAATACGAGTTGTGATCGAACACATCAATAGTCAATTGAAAACATTTAGAATATTAAGTGAACGCTATCGAAATAGACGGAAAAGATTCGGTTCACGCATTAACTTAATCGCTGCACTGGTAAACCGAATTAACTTGCAATAACGACTTTCGCAAGAGGTCTAGTGATTTATTTTATATGATGCAACCCGATGACAATTTTGAGGCAGAAGTTGAATATTTGCTTAACACATATTTTCTAATAGGCAATAACAACGCTGACTAAATAACTAAACGGCAAAATAATTCAATAAAATCTCAAAAACAAAGCGCCCGAAGGCGCTTCAACATAGATACAACATATTCAGATTTAAAATCAATCGGTTATGGCTTTACCACCACCATCACCTGAATTGCTTCAGGCGTGACCGACAAACCATCTAATAATGCAACACCTTCTTTTTGCAATTTCTGTAAACGTGTAATTTCATCTTCACGAATACTTGGGTTAAATTGCTTCAAATAGCTTAAACGGTCAATTTCATATTGCCATTTTTTGCTATATACATCTTTAGCTTGTTGCTTAAATTCAGGCAATGCAGCTTTAGCCAACTCCAAAGCCTGTGTATAACGCGCTTCAATCGCGTCACGGCGTGCTTTCACCACTTGACGACAACTGTTGCCATCTAAATGATGTAAATAAGGTTTTAAAATTTCAGGGGCAATTTTTTGCGATAAATCCTGCCCTTTTTCGCTCAATAAGACACGAATGAGTTGCTGTGGCAAGCTTGATGGCAAATTCAGGGCTTTAGGTGCAATGACATCCACTTTGAACCAGACTTCAAGCAACACAGAACCTTGTGGCAAAGCGGCAGATTTTAATACCGCAACGTTGGTGCTACCAAAACCTTGTGTATTGATCATTTCCATCACGCTTTCTGTGAATGGATGCTCTAGGGTCAAATACTGTGCATCTTCACGAATTTGCGCCTGATCCCGATAGAACGTCGCGGTCATGCCTTCTTCGTCTAAGGTCAAACCTTGCACTTGCATTTGATCAGTTGGTTTAATAATCACCGTGCCATTGCTTTGTTCATCGAAGTCAATATTGGTCGATGCCATAAAGCGCTTCATAAACATAGGCAACGTGGTATTGTCGTCGTAATCTTCTAAAGCTTGTACAATTTCCTGCGCCACCACAGGACGGCAAGAGTTGTATTCCAACAAACGATCTCGACCCGCTTGAAGTTCTGCTTCCAAAGCTTCACGCTGCACACTGACTGCTTCCAGTAAATCTTCAAACTGTTGTCCTAAATCTGCAAGTAAGCAGTGTTTTAAATCGACAATAAAGTTTTCCTGCAAGGTTTGTGCAGTGGGTGAAATATTGCTGAAAATATTGAGTGCTTCGTTATACCAACGGAACATACGCTCTTGCGCAGTCCCCACCAAATACGGCACATGAATTTGAATACGGTTTTCTTGACCAATACGGTCTAAACGACCGATACGTTGTTCTAACACGTCGGGATTGGCAGGTAAGTCAAACAAAATCAGGTCTGATGCAAACTGGAAGTTACGCCCTTCTGAACCAATTTCGGAACACAATAAAATTTGTGCACCATAAGAATCTTCTGCGAAATATGCTGCCGCTTGGTCACGTTCTAACAAGCTCATGCCTTCATGGAACATTGCAGTACGAATACCTGCATGTAGGCGCAGCGCATTTTCAAGGGCTTCTACCACAGGGCCGCTACGCGCAATTAAAAGCACTTTTTTATGTTTTAAGTCGCTACGCAAACGCTCCATTAACCACATTACACGCGGGTCAGTTTCCATCCAACTGCCATCGAGCTGTGCTTCTTCTGGCCACATTTGTTCACGTAATTTACCATCTTTAGACCAGTTTTCTGGCGCAGGTAACGGCGCAGGCTGACAATCACGACCTGGGAAACCTTGAATTGCTTCACGGGTATTACGGAACAAAATACGCCCTGTACCATGACGGTCTAATAATTCGTGGATGGCACGGAAACGCTGCTCTGGGTTATCTTCAATGCGATGTCCCAACAAGCCTTCCAGTGCAACCAAATGGCTTTCTTCCAATGCGGCATCTGACATTAAGACTTCGGCAATTTTTGCCGTATGTTGATATTGCGCTTCTTCATCCAAGAAACGGTCGAGCGAGCTAAAACGCTGCGGATCGAGTAAACGTAAACGCGCAAAATGGCTTTCTACACCCAGTTGCTCAGGCGTTGCAGTGAGCAATAACACCCCTGCGGTTTGTTCAGCTAATTCTTCGACCAGATCATAACGGTCATTACCACCTTCTTCTTCGCTCCACATTAAGTGATGCGCTTCATCGACCACCAGCAAATCAAAACCTGCTTCTAGGGCTTGTTCGCGTAAGTCATCGTGGTCAATCATTAAATCGACTGAAGCAATGATGCATTGTTCGGTCAAGAATGGATTCAGGTCAGGATCGTGTTCTTTAATAGATGCCGTACGGGTTAAATCAAACAAAGAGAATTGCAGATTGAAACGGCGACGCATTTCAATCATCCACTGATATTGCAGCGAATCAGGTACCAAAATCAGGATACGTTCCGCACGTCCTGTTTTGAGTTGCTGATGGATGATCAAACCTGCTTCAATGGTTTTACCTAAACCAACTTCATCTGCCAATAAGACACGTGGCGCAAAACGCTTACCGACTTCATGTGCAATATAAAGTTGATGTGGAATCAAACCTACACGCGAACCCACCAAGCCGCGCAGTGGGCTACTTTGCATATTGGCTTGCATCAACAAGGCTTCAATACGCAAGTCGTACCATTCTTTATAGTCAATTTGGCTGGCAAGCAAGCGGTCTAAGGGTTTTGAAAGTTGGATACTTGCACCAATACGGGTTTCATTCAGTGATTTCTTTTCTTCACTGCCATCTTGCAAACGACGCACCACGTTATAACGCAATACGCCATGGCGGTCTTCGACCGATTCAACCGTCCACGCATTGCCTTCTTGGTCTTGAACTTCATCATTTACATTAAAAATGATACGCGATAAAGGTGCGTTATTGCGTGCATAGACACGGGTTTCATCACTTTTAGGGAATAAAATGCTGACCGATCGCTCATCTACATCAATCAGAACACCAAGTCCTAATTCCGTTTCTGTGTCTGATAACCAACGTTGACCAATAGCAAACTGCTGCAATTTTTCCACCTTTATTTAGAAGTTAGGACGTATAAATTTTTGCGCAAAACCTGCTGAGTATTTGAGCAAAAATTCAGGGCGTATAGCAATATATTTTGACATAAAGCGCACTAAAAAGAGAGCCTAAAGCACAGGCTTTGCGTAATCTTTTTCGCTTAAAATGGGACTGGGCAAGTAAACTGTACACGTTGCTCAGTTTGTGGATGCAGAAAACTTAATTCTGCTGCATGTAAACACAAACGAGGCATAAGTTGTTGCTGTTCGGGCGTGGCATACAAAGTATCACCAATAATTGGATGACCTAAATATTGCATGTGTACTCGCAGTTGATGCGAACGACCTGTGATAGGCGTCAGTTGCACACGAGTCACAATTTGCCCCTGCAATTCAAATTGCTCCAATGCACGCCAATGCGTTAACGCAGGTTTGTTATGGGTTGCATCGGCAATGTGTAATGGAGGATGTGCAGGATCATAGACCACAGGCACATCTACAGTGCCTTCACCTTGCAGTTGCCCTGCCACCAATGCCTGATAGGTTTTATCGGTTTGGCGTTCTTGAAACTGACGCGAAATTTGTTTTTGCGCCCATTTCGTGAGTGCAAATACCAAAATACCCGAAGTATCACGATCTAAGCGATGAATCAGCAAAGTGCGCGGCTCAATTTTAACTAGACGACTCATCACACAATCTTGCAAATCTGCTGTTTTACCTGGAACGGTGAGTATGCCAGCGGGTTTATGTATCACCATAAACTCATCGTCACGATGAATCAGGTGTTCGCTTAGAAAATTACTCAATTTCAATTCCGGGCCGATCGTGAAAACAAGGCGGCAATAATAAAAAGCCTGACACAGAATTACAATGCAAAATACATCAATTCCCGATGAATTTTCCGATTTACATTCCTGAATCAGACAATCTGCTGAATTTTAAATCAGCCTGCTTTTAGAAATGTGGGTTTTATAGCATGCAGGAGGCTTTGTTGCATAAATATTTTTTAAGATACTGTTTTAAAGGTTTTTAAAATTTGGATAGAAAAATACAATGAAATCATAGTGCAAGATAGTTGCACAACAAAGCCGTTCTGAAGCTATATCTTTGATGGCGGGAGCAAATGAAGTAATAGGATTCATATTTAGTTTGACCAGGCTATTTTAGTGTTTAACAAGACGCTGATCTAAGCCTTTGATATTAAATTGAAGAGTATGTCTTCAATTTAACCTAAAGCATAGATATTTTGGAGATATCTATGCCTTTTAGGACAGTGTTAAGCAGAGGTCAAATTACGCCTTCATTTCCGCAAATGTTTCTTTTGCAGCTTGAATGGTGTAGGCAATATCTTCATCACTATGCGCAGATGAAATAAAGCCTGCTTCAAAAGCAGATGGCGCCAAGTTCACACCACGTTGCAACATTCCGTGGAAGAATTTACGGAAAGCATCGACATCGCAATTCAGCATAGAATCAAAACTGGTGATGTCATCTTGGTCAGTAAAATACAAACCAAACATAGCACCGACTTGTTGCGTCTTGAACGGGATACCTGCTTCATCTGCCGCAGCTTGTAAGCCTGCCAACAATTTTTCCAGTTGCGCAGTTAAATTTTCATAAAAACCTTCGGCACGTAAATGTTTAAACATTTCAATGCCCGCACGCATCGCCAACGGGTTACCAGACAAAGTACCTGCTTGATACACCTTACCTAATGGCGCAATACATTCCATGATTTCGCGTTTACCACCAAATGCACCTACTGGTAAGCCAGCACCAATAATTTTACCGAGTGTGGTCAAGTCTGGTTTAACATTATAATGCGCCTGAGCACCGCCTAAGCCAACACGGAAACCTGTCATTACTTCATCAATAATAAAGACTGAGCCGCGTTCATCGCAGACATCACGAATTGCTTGCAGGAAACCATCAATTGGTTTAACCAAGTTCATGTTGCCCGCAACTGGCTCAACAATCACCCCTGCAATTTCAGCACCAAACTTTGTAAAACATTCTTTTAAGGTGGTGATATCGTTATACGGTAAAGTCAGCGTATGTTTAGCAAAATCGGCAGGAACACCCGCAGAAGTCGCTTCACCTTCACCACTGGTTAAAAGTCCAGAGCCTGCTTTGACCAACAGCGAATCTGAGTGTCCATGATAGCAACCTTCAAATTTGACGATTTTGTCACGACCTGTATAACCACGCGCCAAACGAATTGCGGTCATGGTGGCTTCTGTACCTGAGTTGGTCATGCGAACCAACTCAATTGAAGGCATAATTTCGCAAATAATATCGGCCAAAGTCGTTTCATGCACCGTTGGCGCACCAAAACTCAAACCATCTTCAGCTGCAGCTTGCACCGCCTGAATAATAGCAGGATGGGCATGACCTAAAATCATTGGTCCCCAAGAACCTACATAGTCGACATAGCGTTTGCCATCGACATCGTACAAATAAGCACCTTTGGCTTTTTCAATAAATACAGGGGTTCCGCCTACCCCGTTAAATGCGCGTACAGGTGAATTGACCCCACCTGGAATATGCTTATTGGCTTGTTTAAACAATTGTTCTTGCTTTGGAGATAAGCTCATGGAGGCACTCAACTCAAAAAATAAAATAAAAAATTAGCTGTCTGCTTTAAGTGTCTGCTTTGAAAAGTGCAGACCAATCATAAACACGCTGTGCAACAGTATGCATCGGACGTCTTAATATATCACTAATCACTGCACATAAATCGGCACCTGCTTCAATGACAGGCTGACTGTTTTCAACAGTTAAACCACCAATCGCGCAAATTGGCACATTGAGTTGTTGCTTCGCCAGTGTGAGCGTGTCTAATGTAAGTGTACTTGCCTCAGGTTTAGTTTCAGTTGCATAGACTGCACCAAAAGCCACGTAGTTTGCACCATCGGCAATGGCTTGCTCTGCCAATTCAATCGAGTTATTACAACTGCGACCAATCAATACATCTTGTGGTAAACGTGCAACCGCTTCAACAATAGAGCCATCTTCTTGACCCAAATGTACGCCAACACCATATTTCACTGCAGTTTCAAGATCATCATTAATCACAAATGGCACTTTGTATTGATCACACATCGATTTCATATATTCAATTTCGTATGCCTGCTGAGCTTGAGGCACATTTTTACGGCGATATTGCAACACCGCGACTTCATAAGTTGCCATCGCCCCTTCTAATTTTGCCAAAAGCAGTTCGATAGGATCATCATTGGTAATCAAATATAAACCGCGCATAATCTCAGCCACAAATAATACAAGGTCTGTATTATTACACATTCAGGCGGCATGTGTCAGAACCTCAGGCTCAACAAGTTTTTTTATATAGGCTCTATAAGCTTCTATTTTGTTTGGGTTTTATTGAGTCAAAAACTTAAAAATACCAAATTCTAGTGATAGCGCTAAAAGATAGATTTAGCTTTAATTGAACTGCGCAAAACAAGAACTGCAACCAGTTCAATAAGATATGGATTTTAAAATCCATACGGGTGACTACAGCGAATAACGACATATTTAGGTCGCCCATTTAGACACATGATCATTTGTGCCAGAGCGCATGTGGGGATGCGACAAATGATCATGTGTCTATATTTTTTCATGCCGCTCTATCAGTAACCTGCTTGCTCTATATCCTTGCTTAAAGATGAATGATTTCTGATTTAACACCATTCTGAATATAATTTTTCACATAAAAAAAGCCTAGAGAAAGGTCACTCTAGGCTTGGAAAGTCACAAACTTTTATCAATAAATTTGATGACACATTATTAGAATATTCACTCTATCATTTCAACAAAAAATTAATTTTATTTGTACATTTTTTATGAAAATAATCACATATCGTTTAGTTTTTGCCTAAACGGTATAACTAAGCGCTCAATTCAACTTGGAATTTTATCTTTAGCACGATCTTGCAAACTTAAATGACCACGCAAAACATCGGCAAACATCCGCCAGTCTGAAATAAAACTATACACAGGCTGTTTAAAACTGGCAGGTTTATTTTTTTCAAAAACAAAGTGCCCGACCCATGCACAAGCATAGCCTGCCAGCAAACCATAGAGTACATATTTGGCTTTTTTATGGCGTATGGCTTTACTCACACAATATAAACCGATACTACTGCCAACAACGTGCAAACGACGGCTCATAATGTTGCGGTGTTCAGTTAAATAAAAGCGATAAAATGTTGAATAATCCTGAATTGGCAATTCAAACTTGGGATCTGGTGTCGGCTCAAATTCGGGGTTTAATGCTGCGTTCATGTTCATCATCCTGATGTTTATAGGTTTGAATTATTTTTGCTACGCTCAACGACACTTTAAACTAAGCCAAAAAAAAACCAAACTCAAGGGTCTGTTGACACTTCGTCTATGTTTGCGACAACGCATATTTTTCAGCTGATATAAGGCATGAGACAGGAAATTTAGTCGTTCTAAATAACTGACTCATAACGCAATAGCAGCAAAAAATATGCTTGTCCTGAAAGGCTGTGGCTAAAACTTTCTCAGATTGCGTTATGAAACTTGGCAATAGTCTCGCTATTCCTTACGTTTCATGCCTGATCTGCTCAGTTTTAGCCTACAGCGCAAGCCATTTAGGAAATGCCAACAGACCCTAAAAAAGCCAAGGTCAAGTCTTACTTCTTGGCATATTTTGGTTACAATCAAACGCACTTTTGCAAAACCTTCGTTCTGCAATTTTCACACATTCATAATACCAATTTGTTTGCCGCTGCTTTGGCGCAACATGCTTTACGTTCAGGATATTTTTCATGGTCGAAGTTGAATTAAAATTTCAAATTCCAGTCGCACGTCGTACTGCACTACTCAAAACTTTAGACCCGAAAAAATCGACTCAAATTCCATTAAAAGCACGCTATTTTGATACATCTACGCACAGCTTGGCGCATCATGGCATGGCGTTAAGACTGCGTTTAGAAGGTGAGCAATGGGTACAAACTTTAAAAGCGGCAGGTCAAAGTCATTTTCATAGTTTTGAACATAACCATCCACTTGCGCCAACTGAAAATCCAGATACTCCACCACAACTTGATCTGCAAATTTATCAAAGTATTCCCGAAGCACAACAATTGCTAAATCAAGCTTTGGGACAAAATTGGGATCAGTTGCAACTACAATTTGAAACCGATATTCAACGTACCTCACGACTAATGACCGTTGAAGATACTGACATTGAAATCAGTTTAGATGTTGGTCACATTCGTTGTGCAGATGCTGAAGTTGAAGTACATGAAGTTGAGTTTGAACTGAAACAAGGTTCAATTCAGCAATTGCTGGCTTTTAGTTTTGAATGGGTGAAAAAATTTCATTTATGGCTGGATGTGCGCAATAAAGCAGAAATTGGACATTTGCTTTCTGTGCAGCAAAAAGTCAGCCCTGCGGCTCAGAGCAAAGAATTTCAATTCAGTAAAAAAGACCATGCCGACCAAAATTTACGCCTGTTAATTGCACAACAATTACAGCATTTATTGCCCAATATTGCCGCAATTTCTGCTCAAGTTGCCGAACAAAGTCATATTGATCAGGCGCAGTTCGCTTTGCAACATTTACAACTAACACTATCCTTATTTAAAGATTGGTCGAAGCATTTAGGCGATAAATGGGCCATGCAAATTGCAGCATTTAAACAACATTTTGATCACCTGCAGCATTTGGAACACATGCAAGCCACACTCGGCGCATTTTTACAGAACCCGACGACTGCAGAGAACCTAAAAAAAGATACCTTGTACGCCCAAGAAAAATTGGTCAATTTAGTCCGTTCAACGCAAAATGTGCATCACTATTTAGAATTATTGATGTTTAGTTTAGCCGCGAGCGATCACTCAGGTTTAGACTTAAAAACTGCCGCACAAAACACGTTGCAACAGCAATATAAGCAGTTACATGAACAATTACAGCACAGTGATATTCACGATTTTGAAAGTTTAGATCAACTGGCTTTGCGTATTCAGGAACTAAAATTTAGCTTCCCCATTTTGACGCATATTTATGATGTCAAAAATTTGCAGAAATATAGTAAAGCTTTGAATGATGCACAGCTTGCAGCACAGGAATATCAAGTGTTGGCATCTTCTGCAGCATACATTCAACAAACTGAATTGGAAGCGAGCGACTGGTTTGTTTTAGGTTGGCTCACTGCAAAACAGGAAGTGTATGCACAGCGTTTATTGGAAGCGACAGAACAATTTATGGTGAGCCGTAAATTCTTAAAATAAGTATCCTTAACATCCTCAAAGCACACGCTAAAAATACTGCAATACAACGGCAGCCTTTTGAATATTCCTTCGGCTGCTTTGAATTAAAAACTGAATACAAATTATTTTCTTTTTCAAGCTTTTGTTCACAGCTCTCCCCTTGTTCATTTATAGATTTACACTATAGTTAATAGAACGTATCTTTTTTCATCGAGGGAATTCCCGATGTCTGAAATAGAGTTGAAATTTCAAATTCCACATAATTATCGTGCGGCATTCGAAATAGCATTTAAAAAGAACAAACTAGTTCAACAACAACATTTATGGGCTAAATATTATGATAGTCCTGACCAGCACTTAGCCAAACAACGCATTGCCCTGCGTCAGCGTTTAGAGGGAGATATTTGGCGACAAACTTTAAAAGCGCCTAGTCCACAACATTATGAACGCTTTGAGCTTGAACATGAGTTAGGACATGATGCGCCTGAATTGTGTGATTTGGCATGTTATGAAAATCATAAACAAGCTCGGAAGATTTTAAAAAAGGCTTTGGATGGTTCAAAAGTCAATTTAACTCTGCAGTTTGAAACCGATGTTTTACGCTACAGTCAATTGGCACATTATAAAAACAGCCAAATTGAAGTTGCTTTTGATTTAGGTGAAATCCGACAAGGTAAAAATTCGATTGAAATTTACGAAGTTGAGTTTGAACTGAAACAAGGTGAAATTGCAGATTTAATTGCCTATATTCAGCCGTGGATTAAAAAATATCATTTATGGCTCGACACACGTAGTAAATCGCAGCGTGGCAATATGCTGTATAACAATGAAACCATGATTCCTGTACAGCAGCAAAGTGCTTTACAATTGCAACACCCCGAAAATATGCATGAGTTGTTGACACAAATTACTCAGAATTGTTTGGCACACTTGCTACCCAATGCAGCTGCGATTGCCAGTCAAGATTATGCCAGTGGGCATGTGCATCAAGCGCGTGTTGCCATTCGACGTTTACGCAGTGCCTTAAAAATTTTTGCTGAATATGATGCGTTGGCAAATAACAATTGGGAAAGTCAATTGGCGACACTTTTTCAGCAGTTAGGTTCGACCCGCGATCAAGATGCTTTGCGCGAAAGTCTGATTCCGCAACTTGAAAATGCAGGCTCACCTATTACCGAACTACCACCTGCAGCATCTGAAAACATTGCGATTGATGCAATTTTCCGCTCACCAACCACAACCTTATTACTGTTACAACTTATGAGTTTTGCACATTCGGCTGCGATTGCAGATGCAGAATCAAAACCATTCAAAAAAGTATTACGTAAACGCTTGCAGAAAATGCATCAACAAATTTGTGATGATACAGGTCATTTCCAAACCTTGGATGTGGAATCTAAACACCGCACGCGTAAGCGTGTAAAACGTTTACGCTATACCGTGGAGTTTGTGAGTAGTTTATTTGCAGAAGATGACGTCAAAACGTATTTAAAAACCCTAAAACCATTACAGGAAACTTTAGGGCATTTTAATGATTTAATGGTGGCACAAGGTCTATATGAAAGCCATGCTCAAACTGAACCGAAAACATGGTTTGTATTGGGTTGGATTGCGTCGGAAGAACGTCATATTTCCATACAGATTGAACAGGATTTACAGCAGTTTGCTGAAAGTCAGCCTTTTTGGTCGTAGTTGAAGTTTGATCATCAATCAATGATCACATTTAAGCTCAACAGGGATTCATTTCATGTTGAGCTTATTTTTTATATCTTAGATTAACCCCAGTTACGGATAAGCCAAAGATTTAATCACATGAATTTTAGGCTTATTCTTTTGGCAAAGTTGATACGCACATAGTGAAGAAAATACGCCTGCTAAAAAACCAGCAATCGAACGATGTTTA
>NZ_VPCW01000015.1:0-54740 GCF_013418015.1 Acinetobacter sp. YH12211 | reverse complement strand
TATCGTTGTTTGTCACGGTAGATGACAGTGTTCTTATATCATCTGCCAGTGCTTCGTCACCGCTTACTCTTGCTGTTTGCTCACCAGTAATTAAAGCTCTTAGCGTGGTATCGTTGTTGTTGACTGTGCTATTTAGGGCGGTTATTTGTTCTGCCAGCGCATTGTCTTTAGTGGCTCTTGTGGTGGCTTCACTTGTGATTAAAGCCTTATTGTCTGCTGCTACCGATGATAATGTATTGATTTGCTCTGCCAGTGCATTATCTTGTTCAATCCTTAGCGTCTGCTCAGTTGTAATAGCTGCTGCATTTTCTGCAGCCTTAGCCTCAAGTAGTGTGGCGCGATTAGCTAAAACACCATCTGCATCGGCAGATATGTTTGCTATATCTGATATTAAACCCCTGTAAACCGCATCATTTGTATTTACGGTTGCTGTTAAGGTGGAGATTGCGCTAGCGTTGGCTCTGTCGGCTTCTGCTCTTGCTAGCCGTTCTTCTGATAGTGCTGAATATGATGCAGAAGGCGAAGGTCTACCAATCGCCAACCAGTCAATAAAGTAATAATTATCTGCATCTTGACTGCTTAGAAATTTGATTTTAATTCTATCAATATCACCAACCCACGATACATCGGCTTGAACAACTGATATATCGTTTAAATCCCATGCTGGTTCTGGGATTGTATATGATTCGCCAAAATCCAAGCCATAGAGTAAAACCCCATCCCAAACGGGATTCCCAACCTTCTTTATTCTCGCTCTAAAGTGTGGGTAGCTTGAGCCGCTAATATTCTCTAGTGGCGGGCTAATTAAGTAGTTTTCATCAGCATAATCGGCTGCACGTATATATCCATTTGAGATAATGGGTAGTCCATGTTCGCATGTCCACCCTTCCGTATCATCATCAAAAAACCAGATAATATTTGTGTCAAACTGCTCACCAACACCCGCACTAATAAATGTTAATTCTTTAGATATGGCATCAATCTGACTGGTTCTTACTTCCTGCTCTTCTATGATCAAACCCTGCAGGTCGCCAGTTTTGCTATTGAGCGTACTAATTTGTGCGGCCATTGCCTCATCTGCGGTCACTCTTGCTTTTTGCTCTGTGATTATTGCTGCAGATAGATCATCATTAAACTTTACAACTACTGAATCAACTCTTTTTGCTAATGCTTCGTCACCCTCAATACGTGCGGTCTGTTCACTCCATACACCCGCCAAAACATTTCCGCTTCCTGCTAGTTCATCACTTCCCGCCATGCTTGGATTGACTTGAGCAAACACACCATCAAGCTTAGTAGATATTGCGCTATTTTCGGTTGCTCTGGTTGTTGCTTCTTCGGTAATTAACGCTCTAACTTGGGTATCGTTGTTTATTACGGTAGATGACAGTGTTCTTATATCATCTGCCAGTGCTTCGTCACCGCTTACTCTTGCTGTCTGCTCACCAGTAATTAAAGCTCTTAACGTGGTATCGTTGTTGGTAACTGCACTATTAACGATGTTGATTTGTTGTGATAGTTTTTCATCCTCTGATTGCCTAATCACCTGCTCGTTGTAAACCGCTATCTCAATTGCGCCAGCTCTTGCCTGCGCTTCTTCTAGGATTTGCTGCTGTCTTGTTGCTGCTTCTTCGGTTATAGCCGAAACACGCGCCTGCTGTTCTTCAATTATCCTATTGCTTAACTCTGTGACGCTTTCACTTATTTGTTGTTGCCTTGCTGCCGCTTCATCTAAAAGCTGCTGCTGCCTTATTTCGGCTTCTGCTGCGATTGCTGAAACACGCGCCTGCTGTTCTGCGATAATTTTGTTGCTTAATTCTGTGGCATTGTCATTAATTTGCTGTTGTCGCACCTCAGCTTCTGACAAAATTTGTTGTTGTCTTACTGCGGCTTCTTCTGCAATATCCGCAATACGCGCCTGTTGTTCTTCAATTATTTTATTACTTAGCTGTGTAGTGCTGTCCGCGATTTGCTGTTGTCTTGCTACTGTTTCTGCAGTAATGGCCGCTATTCTTTCTGCGCTTTCTGCAGCTATGGCATTTACTCTGTTCTGTATTTCTTGGGAGATTGCATTGCTATTTAATTCAATCCTTCCTATTTCTGTCTGCAGCTCTTGCGTGAACTGTGAAGCATTTATTTTGCCTGTAAGCTGTTCAATTAAATAACCAATATCCAAGCTGGTTTCAGCATAAACCGAAGGTGCTAAATCCCCCTCTACGCCATATTTACTGATTGTTCTTACCCAATAGTATGCTTTAGCATTGTTCCCAATATAGTCGGTATATACGTCACCAATACTTGAGCCGATTTGAACTGCTGTACCAAAGTCATCTACATCTGAGCGATAAACACGGTTTTCACCGAAGTATTTGCTTGGCTTGGTTTCCCAATCAAGTGTGATTGAGCTATATGCACCGTTGGCTGTTAAATTCATTACGGCGGCTGGAATGGTTAAGTTTACTTCTTCCTGCGGTGCAAATATGCTTTGCAGCTCACCATTGCTGATAGTCGCAATACCAGCGCGCACCAAGTCAGAACGGCGTACCCCAGTGTTTGTAATATCCCTAACGGTACTGGATACCTCTTTAATCCACGTTTGTAGTGTGGGGTCATCCACAACTGGCGTGGCGGCGTTTAGTTTTTTAACCTTGTCTACCGCCTTACTGATAAGGCGTTTTTCAATAAGCTTTCTGAGGTTAGCCATTTTTAGCAAGCTCCAACATAGAAGTGGCCAAAGATATTTCTCTAACTTTTGATGTTGCGGTAATTTCAAATTGCCAATCAAAATGGTTAGAGTGGTTAGGCAGTCTAAATGGCTTCCTGCTGGTTACTTTTCTTGTATAGATTTGCTGCTTATCCGCCACAATAGAAATGGTCACATCGTTGTAATCATCTGCAATAACGGAACACGCTAAAAATCTCGCCCCATCATTACCCACATCAAATAACTTGCTGCGCCATACATAAGGCTTTTTATTTGCTGCTGTATCGTCAAATTTGTAAATATTTAGATCATCGGCTAGAAAAAATAATTCTTCTGTCTGGTGGTGTCTGGATGCTGCTTTGAACCATATATCAAGCTCAATTAAGCCAAAATCTACCTGTAGTGGGTCAAATAAATATGCGCCTTTCTTAACCCCATTGTTATAGAAAAATAGGTATTTTCCGCGATGCTCTACGGCGTGGATGCTTTCTGGTTTTAATGCTGCCCAAGTATCCTTGTCAAAGAATGAATCACTGACTAGCTTTGCGGTTGAACCATACGCCATAACAATGCCGTTAGGACTGGCGTAACACACGCAGGTTGCCATACTGACCAGTGAGCGTTTAGCGATACAAGCTTCATTTATTGGCAACTCACTCACTGTTGTTGATGCGGGGTCAATTCCTGAAATAAGGTACGGTGTACCAGTGGTCGCACATAAAATATAGTTTTCATAGTGACCCATAGCTACAATGTCGTGCTTGAGTGTTATCTCGTAGTCGCGCGGCCAAGCATAAGGGTAGTACGGTACAGTGAAACATGCGATTTTCCCAATAAAAGCGTAATTTACACCCTCTGCTGTAACGCCCAAGCCTTGCAATCCTTGTCTTGGCGTGTCCCAAGTGATTGAGGGTATAGGGTCTTGCGTGTTTACTTCACTGCTATTCATTGAGTCTGTGAACTTTGTTGAAGCCGCAACAATCTCACCCACAAAATATAAATCTGCGCCACCAGATGAATCTGTAAGTGATCTATATATCCTTTTTCTGGAAATAACCCGCCCTGTGCTTGCGTTTGTGTCGGTTAATAGCGTTCCGATTTCCACCGTGCTGTTGTCGTGTGGAACATATACCAGTCCACTAGGTGGACTTGGTGCTGATTCCTCGCCTGTTTCACTCACGTATGTATAAACATACAATCGCGCTTCATCGCTCAAGTCTGCCAACTCATCCTCTGTGTAGGTGCTGCTTGAGCTTAGAATTGTTGGTGCAACTGTTGGTGCAGGTATGCCCACACGATGCCATGTTGCTGGGTTGAAAACTGCACCATTGGTTAATTTTGGTGTGTAAGAGTAGAGAAGATACCCATTATCGCGGCTATCACCTGACCAGTAGATGCGGCGGTACTGGTCATCGGCAATAGGTGAATAGGCTATATCAACAAAATCGACAAACTGAAAAAATCCGTTTGTGTTTGGAAATTTGAAAAAATAAAAAGACTTGGTTTCCGTGCCAATATCATTGAGCTTGTGAACTACTGGTAGCGCGTAAAATGGGCGTAGCACCCCGCTAGTCACATCAACATTTAAAGCCTTTTCTGCTGCCGTATCCTTTAGCTTTGTATTGTGGATACGTGGGAATGAGCCTAAGAAATTTGCTACCTTGATTCGCATAACAAACTCCTTAGAAGGTTAGAGCCTGTGACCAGAGTGCGTCTACTTGTCCTGTAGACAACCCCATTAAGTCTGCCATGGTCAATAAATTTGGGTTTGTTCTAATGAATGTGGTTGCATCCTGCCATTCGATTTTGATGATCTGCTTTTGCATTTCATCTGGGATTTGCTCAATCAGTGCTTCAATATCTGTAAGACTGTAGCCATTTGTCACAAGCGCAAGCCGAAATTGTCGGCGTGTCAATGCGGGTACTGGCGGGGTTTCGTAAGTCACAGCCCAAACGTAATTCTTATCAAACTGCGCCAAAGCATTTAGGATTTTTCGCTTATCCCCACCGCACTGATTAACTAGCTCACACACGCCTGCAAACGCAGGCGTAATTGTGCATCCGCTATCTGTGATTTCGAGTTGATGAATTTCAACGCCTTCTCTGTTCGATACAAGCTTTAACATTTTAAATCCTCATGTTTAGGCAATAAGACATAGCTCGTCAAATTGCGGTCTACTTTTCTGTAAAAAACTGCTTTCTTTAAAATTGATTTACGCAAGCCGTAGCTTTGTGCATGTGAAGCATGAGCAAGCCAAGATTGCATTGACGCTTGAATGCGCTTGGCTGGAATCCTGCCTTTGCTGTACTGCTTTTTCATAAAACGGATTTTTCTATGAATCCGTGAGATTGAACTTTTACGCACACGCCTGTGCGTTGGCCACATTTGATAACCCAAAAAATCCAATGCCCTGCCATTCTTTGCTGACACTGGGAAAATCTGTGTTTTGGCATTGGTCTTGAGTTTTAATCTTTCAAACAAAAATCGCTCTATATCTATGCGTAAATGCCGCAAGTGATCTTTGTCGTGATGAAAAATGCAAAAGTCATCCATGTAGCGTATGTAATATTTCTCACATAGCCGATGCTTCACGTATTCGTCTAATTCGTGCATGTAGATATTTGCGAAAAGCTGTGATGTTAAATTGCCGATGGGTAAACCCACCCCACCGCCCGATGAGTCAATAATTTCATCTAACAATTCCAGTGTTGCTTTACATGCGATCTTTTTTCTAACAAGCTGCTTCATCACAGCATGGTTAATGCTGTAAAAGAATTTTGAAATATCGGCTTTAAACGCATAAAGCTTGCCTGTGTTTCTCAATACTTTTCGCATCATAGCTTGGGCGCGATCTGCGCCAACATGCGTACCTTTGCCGACTCTGCAGGCATAGCTGTCGTAAATAAATCGCTTTTCCCATATTGGTTCTATGATCAACAATATTGCGTGCTGTGCAACACGGTCACGAAATGGAAGTGCTGCAACATCGCGCTCTTTTGGCTCAAATACTTTAAATACGCGATACTCACCTGTCTTGTACGTTCCCCAGATTAATTCGTTCTGTAATTGAATTAAGTTTTCCTCTAAATTCAATTCAAACCTTAGAACTTCGCGCCTGTCACGCTTACCGCGCCTTGCTTTTAAATATGCGTTGTATAAATTTTCAAAGTCATAAATCTGACTAAATAAATTGTTGTACGTGACTGTCATGTATCTCTCAAAAAGAAAGCGGCATAAGTTTTCGCTATTGCTACTCAGCTATGCCGCCTGTTTAGTTTTTTAGACTCTCGTCTAAGGAGTGTGCATCCTTTTAAAGTGTTCTGCCCTAGCTCTCATTAAGAACTAGATTTCTGACACGCTCTAAGAGCTGGACGCGCCCCGATATTCGTGTTCGCGTTCGAGCGGGCGTTATTCAAGTTGAGAGCAAACACGCCCGCATTGGCAGCATTGTTCCAATTGCCGCCGCGGATGGGCGCGTCGTTGTAACGCACACCCCTATTTACTGCTGCCAGCAAATGCTTTAATCCAGCCGCCGACCATGCGGCCAATTTCATTGTTTAGCCTTGACCAATACTCGTATTTCTTAAAATCCAGATAACCCAATTCTTTGGAAATACGGATTTGAGCGCGTAGTAAGTCAAGTTCTGCATCTAATTCCTGTAGCGTGGTCTTTTTGTGATAGCGTTTATTGCACACAACAATCAATCTTAAAACTCCCCACATGACCTGCCTGATTTCTGCAGCGAGTACATGCTTTTCAAATTTTGGAAATTGACGCAAAGCGATATAGCCGTATGCGATCATTTCTTCACACTTTTGTCTGATTAATAAATCACTAGACACAAAACTACCTACAAATCAAAAATAAGAACGTGCGCTATCGCGCACGCAAACAGATGACACAAAACAGATTACGGATTTACGAAAGCTGGACGCGCCCCGAAATGCGTGTACGCGTTCGAGCGGGCGTCAGTCAAGTAGAGAGCAAACACGCCCGCAATGGCAGCACTGTACCAAAAGCCGCCGCGGATGGGCGTACGCTCACCCGCATCAATTGTTTTCCAAAGTCCATCGCTATTAAATTTGGCTGTATCTTCAACTACTGGATATAAGCACAGTGCCTTTAAGCGAGCCAATGCAGCCGCGCTTACGGGTTTGGTTGTAGACAGGTTGCGGATCGCACCAAAGCTAGCACCATTAATTGTGTAGTCTGCTGTGCCGCTATTCGCAAATTTCACCGTACCAGCCGTTGTACCGTTGCCGTCTGGTGTGACTAGATTGCCTGTTACAGCATCTATTGCTTTCCATTGCGCTGACGTTGCTGACATATCAATTGTATGTAGTGCTGCGTTATTGTCTGCAACAACTTGAATTTCGCCATTTATTAAACGCATACCTGCGCTCCATTCCCAGACATTGCCTGCCAAATCCGCGATGCCGCTAGGCTTGCGGTTATGTCGCCATTCGACTGGCCCTGAGCCTGTCAATGTTCGCGCTGTGCCTGTTGTATTGCCTGGATCAAGTCCATCTTGTCTGCGTCCAATCAATAACGGATTTTCGGAGCTGCGTCCGTAATACGTGTTGCCAAACGGTTGTGTATCGTTTTTATAGCACTGCAACGCTACAGCCGACCATTCCGCATTTGTCATCAAGTGATGACCCGCACCACATGCGCGAGCGTATGTTGAGAAGTTGTCAAAATTGATTGATGCCGAAGGGTCTACATTTGGCAGACTTAATAACTCACCATTGACCAATTTTCCAAGATACGTGCCCACAAAGATTTCAGGCTTTTCTACACCGTTTACGATAAACGCTGGATGTATGCCGCTTAATGACGCATCAATCGTTGATAAATCAAACTTTTGAATGATGTTCATGTATGTCGGTTGACCCTTGGCTGTATATAGCACGGTCTGCTCACCACCAGATGCGGCTTCAACCGACTGGCGCAATGAGTCTTTGATTAGGATTGTTAAGCTGCTGGATGATGCAGAAATTGCGGCTGCTTGCTGCGTACTAACAGGTTTATCTGCGTCTGACGTATTGTTTACCTTGTCTAAACCCAAGTTTATACGTGCATTTGCTGCTGTGGTTGCACCAGTGCCACCATTGATGATTGGTAACGCTGTTGGTAATACCGAACCCGTACCACCATTATTTGAGCCACCTAATGCCTTATACACTTCAGTAAAGTTAGCATCCCATTTTGTGTTTACGGCGCGGTTCGTATCTCCACCCACACCCGAAGGCGCTGTGCCTGCATTAAAATTTTGCTTTGCCATTTTTTAATACCTAAAACTAAATATACTGCGGTCTAACGCGACCTTTGATTTTTGACATATTCAAGCCGTTATCGCGCATTGAAATGGCTTCTTGTAAGCCTTGCTGATACTTGAATAAATGCGCTTCTGCAGCGTTTGGCTGTGACCAATCTCTAAAAGGCTGCATTTGCAAGTGAGCCACCGCACCAGAAACGATATAGTCCTGAAAATACTCAACTAATAAATCTGGTATTTCCTCACTTCCTGCGCTTGGCATAAGCGACACAACTGGTTTAAAAGTGTCGCGTGCTGGTAGCTTGTTAAAATTTAAAGTGTTCGGAAAAGTGATGTAATGCTCTGGTTTTAACTCATAGTTACCTGTACGCCCATCAATACCCCAAACATGCACAATGGTTGTTTGTTCTGGGACTTCCAGCGTATAGCTCAATTGTTCTGGGATAACGGCGGTTTCTGGTACGTCATGCACCCACACGCGGGTTTCTTTGCAAAAATCTCGCGTTGTTTGTTGTAACGCGCTAATAATTGCGGGTTCAGGGCATGGCGAAACATGAATTGCTACCAACGCCACTAAATCATCATATCTCGCCATGATAATTAAACCCCTGTGGCTCTATTGGTTTCTGTGATAGGTGCCGAAAAACGGTCTACTGCAGGCTTCGCACCAAGTAATGACATGCCTGTGTTGTAATGCTGCATACCTTGACCTTGACCACCTTCACCAGATAGCAACTTATACAAGATAAATTCCTGCAATGGCTGCATATACACCATATCCACTGGCAATGGCTGAGATAGGTCTGTGATTTCCGTTGGCTGCGCTGAATATTCAATCTCTAGTTTTATGTTGGCCTGTGCTGGCGGGTACACATAAAACCATTTAGGACTGCGCTCATCAAACATATATTCTTTGATCGTATCCTTTGGTGCTTCTGCGTGCCAATTTGGAGCAATAGAGTCTAGGTCGCTGATATTCACTAGGCGTACTGCGCGGCCAATTGCGCCCTCTGCAGATAAGTTACGCACCACCTTCAACAAACGTAAACCATCGGCGGGTAAGTTTTGGCGTGTACCTGCAACACAAGTAAACTCATGCACTTTGGCTGTAGCATCTGGCCGCACCAAAGTTAAAATTGCTAAGGCTTGATTCAATGCTGACATAAGCAATGTTTCTGACCATGCAATTTTTTCTGAGTCGTTTAACTGTGTTGCCTGTACCCCATCAATAAGGGTCTGACAAGTAATTTGGCTCATGAATTATTCCTTAATTTGCTGCATCGCTAGCGTTGCGTTCTTCTTCGATACGCTCTTTTAAGATCAGGCGTGCAATTTCAGCCGCCGTTGTCGTGCCATAGTCAAAATCAAGCTCATAATGAGTCTGGGCATAGTCGGCTAAGTCCTGCTTTTGAGTAAGCTTGATGCCTAAGATTTCTTTAGTGAAGCGACCCAACCAGTCATTGCTCACATCATCAGCATTGACCGATAACAAGTCTGCAAAGTCATTGCGCGGGTCGTATTCGTCACGCTCTGGTTTTGGTGTCGGTACGGCGTAAGCTGGCTCATATTCTTGGTCGTGGAAATATGCGCGATATGCTTCTGGGATTTCTAAGAAACGGTCATAGTGTTCATCGTTAGGAACATTACAAACGTGTGGTGAGTCTGGGTCTGTCGGGTCAATCGGCTTAAAGTGATATTTTACTTTTCGTTTATTGTGAAAACCAAAATCAACCACTGTGCCATCTTTGCGGTGAAGGATACACTCGATAATATCATCGGCTTTTAAATCAATATCTGTGTTCTGTGGTGCTGCATTTTTCATTGTCATGGCGTGCTTTCCTATTTGTGATAGATAAATAAAAAAGAGGGGAGTTATCCCCTCTTTTCTTTTGGCCGATTAGTACGTGACTTGGCGATAACGATAAGTAAACGTCACGCCTACCTCTTGCCCCGCCGTAACGTCACCACCTGCAGCAACTTCTGCCACCAGATATAGGCCTTTGTCTGTGCCTTTGAATCTGATTGCATCTTTCGTCACAGTACCCGCTACACCGCCTGCAGTAGCAAGGCTAATTGCAGATGCTAGTGTTGTTTTTGCATCGGATGCAGCTAATCCTTCCGCTTGCACCACGTTCACTTTTAAACCTGTAATACCATCACTGTCTGCTGTGATTTCATCAATCGTATAACCTGCAGGTAATACGCCTAATACAAGCTGGTCTGTAGCCGCTAAGGTTGCACCGACTGCAAAAACGATAGCGCAACGATGACGCATTAACATACCGCCGTGTGAGTTTGTTGGTAGGCTGCTCATGCCTTCGTGTGATTCTGAAAAATATTGAGCCATGTTTGACTACTCCAAAAAATGAATAAGAAAAACCCGCCATTTACGGCGGGTTGTGTTCGTTATGCTGGTTTTTTCGCTGCAGTATCTACGGCGTATGAGTTCACATCCTGACCGTTGAAGCGTGGGCGTTTTGCGTTGAACATCATGCGGCCCGAAATAGCCTGTTTGTTGTCGTCCACATCGGTTTTTTTCTCTGTCCAGTCTGCACGAAGGTTAGCAGATGAAGCGTTACCGAAAGCCAATACAAGTGCTTGGCGGCCCATGAATGACGCACGCGCTGATTGCACGTTACCTGATGCGCCGTATGTATCATCCAATACAACATGCTTATGCTTTTTGAAGTGTACGCCGCGATAGTTACCTAAATTCTGCTTAAAGATAGGTGATTTCATACCTTCCGCACCTGCTGCTGCTTTTTGAATGTCTAACCAGCCAGAAGTACCAGTATCAGTACGCAAGTCATGCTCTTGGTATGGGTGTAACAGCATGATATAGGCATCTTCGCCGTTTTTATCTAACGGCGTTAAGCGTACCTTTTTATCTGCGTCACCGCCTTCTGTGGTCGCCTTAACGATAAGCTTATCAATCAAGCTTAAAGTCATGGTGTCTTGGTCGGTTAAAGACTGCTTAGATGTTGCTGCACCACCATATACAATGTGATCTGCGTCATAATCTTCAAACTCATGCGTATCTTTCACTGCATAGTTTACGTTTTTCGCCAATACGAAAGGGTTAATACCGCGTTTACCTGCCAAGTTGGTGAAGCAAGTTTGGTCTAAGAATTGTGAAAACCATTCTGTAAGCTTTAAACGCGCTACTGCACGCTGGTCGTTCACAGTACGCTTGTTGGTCATACGGCCACCAACATCAACACCTTTACGCACCTGATTGATACTGATTTCATCGGTATAAGAATCAAGTGATTCTAAGTTACCTTCTAGGTTGTCATCACCAAAGGTTCCGCGACCTGTAAGCTGCATGTAAATATCAAACGATACCGTGTCGCCTTCAGACTTGGTTAAGTCATTCATAACGACAATAGGCGCGTTTGCCATTTCTGCACCTTTATCAGTGCGGTGTGCATTTTCGATAAGGTTTTTAGCTACCCACGATTTTGCAATCGTAGAGTTAAACATCGCCCCGCCAAAATGCTTTTTAGCCAATGGTGAGCCGAAAGGGATATTAGTTGAAGCCATAATAGCTACTCCTAGATGATTTAAAGATTAAAAAACTGTTTAGCCAAAGAAAAACGCGTCTTGCTGTTCTTCACTTAGCTTTGAAATTGCTTGCTCGTACTCAACACCAGACAATTTGCGGATATATGCAAAAGGGTCGTCTGCTGGTACTTCTTTGACGTTCATTTGTGATAAAGATGCAGGTACATTGCTGTTTTCATGTCGTGGTTTTGCTGGCTTATTTTGTTTTGATGCTTTAGGCGTGTAAGGCTTATCGCGCAATTCAGGAACGTGGAAAGACAACTGATTGCGTACAGACTGTAAAATCTGCTTATTGTTTAAGCCTTCAAATACGCCAGAACTACCCATTGAAGCCAGCAACTTGTCAAACTGTTCAGCAATATGCGGATTTGAGCCGATAACCTCATTCGCTGGGTCGTCTAAAAACTCAATTAGCTCATTGCGCCACGCATTACGGCGTGTATCCTGATATTCAGATATTTTGCTATTGGCTTCGCTACTGACTTGCTGTAGCTCGCCTTCTGCTTTTTCGTACAGTCTTTCGTTACGGCGTAATTCACGCTCAAGTTCAAGCTTTTGTACGTCATACTTGCCCTGTGAGATTTCGCCTTCATCGTATTGTTCGGCAAGTTCGCGTAATTTATTTAGCGTATCATCAACATTGCCCTGCGCTTCTTGTAGTCGCTGCTCGGCATCATCTAATTGCGCTTGAAAGTCTGGTAAAGGCTCAGGCTCTTGTTCCTGTTCCTGTTCCTGTTCCTGTTCAGGCTCTTGTTCGATTTCATTTTCGGCTGGCTCGCCTTCTTCACCTGCTTCTTGTTTCGCCGTATCTTCTGGATTTAATAATTCATCCAGAAATTCATCGCCTACTTCTAAATCCTGATTGCCTTGTTCTTGCTCTTTTTTAATATCTTCAAGTGATACCTGTTCTTCGTCTGCTTCGGTTTTTAACTCGTCTGAATTTTCATTGATTGCATCAAGCTTGGCTAACTCGGCTTTTTCTTCATCCGTGTATTCAAACTCATTTAAAGTATTTTCGTCATTGATTTCTGACATTTGGGTAACTCCGCTTCGGTATAGGCATAAAAAAAGCCTTCGTAAGAAGGCTGGCTACATTTCTTATTTAAAAGGGTTGCTGCTCTTGTGCTTGCTGCATATCAGGCATGACCGCCTGTTCTTGCTGCTGCATCATTGCGGCTTGTTCTTGTGCTTGTTGCTGCTCCATTTGCTGCTGTTGCTGCATCATGGCTTGCTGCTCAAGCTGCTGCTGGTCTGGTTGCGCCGTTGGCTCTGGCTCTGCCAAGTTAAGCAATGAGTCTAGGTTCTCAATTAACTGATCGACCACTGGTAACGCGCCGTGATTTTGTACTGCAATGCTGCCTGCTTCCATTCCAGACTTGAGCGTGTTCAATTTTTCAAATACGTTTCTGACTTTCAGCAATTCAGCATCCATCACAGCCTTAGCCGCTTTAGCTTCTGTTTCTGCAATCTTCGCCGCACGCTCTTTCATTTCAAGCTCAATGGCCTGCTGTTGTTGCTGCGCTTGCTGTGCCTGCTGCTCTTGTTCCTGTTTTTCACGCTGCATCCGTTCTTCTTCCGTTTCATTTAACGGCGGCATACCAGATGCCTTGCGTAAACCATCAATTAAACGGTCTTTATCTGGTAAATCCTGCAGTTCAATTGCGCTGGTCATCATGGCAACGGCTAAAGTCGGGTTGCCTGTGTGCTGTGCTATCGTTGCTGCCGATGCTAATAGCTGCTCTGACAAGGCTTGTCGCATGGTTGTTCTGTAGTCGCGCTCTGATACCACAAAATCTGATTGTGTTTTTGTAATATCTGTTTCAGGTTCGGCTTCATCATTGATTTTGGCAAACTCGATTTTGTCTTTTAGGTTGTCTGCAGTAATCCTGAATTGAAATGGCTTGTCATAAAACTGTTCCATCAAGCTAAGAATAAGCTCACCTTCTAATTTTCGCGCCAAGCTGTGCATATCGGATAACACGGTAGATATAATTGTGCCTTGTTCCTGCCTTGCTTGAATCGCAATGCCAGAAGTGGCGTTGGTATCCATACCCCTGTTTTCGCCTGTTACGCCTGAAATTTGACGTATGTACGCGCTATTCTGCTCACCTACGTTTAATTGCGTGTTTGCTCTGTCCTGCCCTTCTTGAATCTCAAACTTTTTATTTTGATTGATTTCAACAATGGCATCCCAGCGTGCAACTTCGTTTGCTAATTCCTCTTTATCATCTACCGCGCCCTTTTCCATAACTACGCGCACCGATGAAAGCATGTGCAATGCTTTGTTACGGCGTATGTTTAAATCGCTCTGTGGGTCACGTACAGAACGAATAACGCCGTATGGTGTGCCTTCACGGTCTTTTAAATACGCATAACGGCGCACAAACGGAAAACGGTTGTGCTTATATGGGGATTTTTGTCGGTAAAGTACCGTGTCATCCGTGTACATAGCGCAATACATTTGCTGGCGGGTAACTTCTGCTGTTCTAAAGCCGTAATGCTGGATTAAAACTTGATGATCTGGGTTCTTTGGGTCGTACACTTCATTGTTGTATGAGCCTTCACCACGTAACAACTGCACGCGCTCACTTTGCTTGTACCACATTTCATAAACCTTAACCCCATCCCTGTCGCCTGAGCCGTTCATGTCAAAGCTTAATGAGCCAGTGCGAAGGTGTCGTTCATTGCTAGAAGGGTCAAGGCTGGTTAGCGATTCATCCAGTAAGTCTTGCTCTAAAACGTCCATATCATCACTGATATTAATTAATTCCGCTTCTTTTTCAGGGAAATAACTAATCAGCGTTTGTAAGTCTAGGATTTTCACACGCCAGATATACTGCATATCAGTCATATCACGGCGGCGGCTCTTAGAGTCGGCCAACATATAACGCCAATGCTCATGTTGGAACATAATTTGAAAATCACCATCCTGATTAGGTAGGTATTCAATCGCTGTCCAGCCTTCGCCGCATTTAGTCATATCGCTAAATGCTTCTGACCTGTGCCAATTCGCATTGTTAATATCATCAATGTACTTGGCCAGTTTTGATTTTCTAATACTTGGCTCTGAGTCATCTTCTGTACGCGGCAAAATAGCCCAATCCGTTCTAACGCGCCGTTCACCGCCAAGCAACCAATCTACGGTAGGCTTGATTTCATTGAACACACGCGCTTTTTGGTTACGCGCTTCATATTCCTGTAGTTCTTCATCACTAAATTGATCACCATCGTAAAATGCTGCATCAATAGCGCGTTCTGTACGTGATTCTGCCTGTAAGTCTAACTCACGCTGATATAGACCATGCGCCCATGCCAAAAATTGACCATCATCACTTTTCAAAAAGTCTTGATCTAAATTGGCCTTTAAGCCTGTTTCATTTACTGCCATTACCGAGCATCCAAAATAATCTCATCGTTTACAGTGATCAAAGCCTGTGATTGCTCAATCAATTTTTGCTGTTGTTTCCATAGCTTCATTTGATCTTCTGGTGGGTGCATCACTAGCTCGTCCGTATAATCCAGCAATAAATCAGCCATTTTATGCAAATTGTCTTTATCAACTGAGCCGAACAATCGCTGTACTGCATCAAACGCCATTTGTAATAGCTCTTGTGTGTCTAATACGGCGTGCATGTTTTGTCTGAGAATTAAATGACTACGGCCAACACCAAACGATCTACGCGCTAAAATCAAAGCTGCATCATCCACTGGTTCCTGACCATTTTCGCGGATAGTCACATTAGCAATCATGGCGCGTACACCAAACTTATCTCTTACGTGTAATTCTTTTAAAACGCCGTACTGCACATGAATCACAGCTTGCTTCTCCTACGCTCTTGTCTGGTTTTTAAAATTGGCTCTGTAACGGCGTAACGCAACATCATTAGCGCATAGCGTGATGCGTCCATGTAGTCATCCTTGCGCTTAACGATCTTGCCGTTCTCGCGGTGATACATGCGCCGTTCTTCAATCCATTTGACACAATGCTTAAATACTTTGAGTTTTCCTTGCTGCATACGTGTGAGCATCATCATCAAGCCTGCTTCTACACTGTTTGAACCATCTTCAAACGTGGCTCGTTCTGCAGTCATATTTACGCCTTGCTTCACGTACTGTTCGCGCATTTGCTCGCCGCCACCCTTATCGTGCTGCAATCCATCATGCGGGAAGGCTACTGGTGCGAAATGACACAATGCTTTGATGTGTGGTGCATGTTCAATAGGCGTTCTCTTAGATGCGCCGTATTCATCCACCAGATAAACAATGTCATTGTCCCTATCCCACGCAAGGTTGATTGCTGCTGTCGGGTGGTCCCAGCCAAAGTCCATGCCTGTGAGTCTTGCCCAATGCTTAGGAATAACAAACGGCTCAATGACAATATCAGACTCTTTAATTGGGAAAATTAAGCCTGAGCCTGCATACGGAATACCTTTTGAACGTGCTTCATGCTCATGTTCTGGGAAAATTGCCAATAAATCAGCTTTGTCTTTCTCTGTTAAGTGCGGTGCATCATCCCAGCCCGCTTGAATTAACAGATTGATTCCCTCATCAGACTTTTTGATGAAGTCGTCCACCATTTCCGTTGTACCTTCCAACGGCGTGAACGTCACCATGACAATGCCTTGTGTGGTCGCTGTTCGCGTTACACACTCGGTATAAATCCACTGTTCTGGTTCTTCATCTAGCCATATCCAGTGTCGTTCCGTTCCTTCAAACGCGCCACGCCCTTGTTGATATGACTTTAAGCCGATACTCGACCATTCGCCCGATACGTGTTTGACACGTACAAAGTCAATTAAATCTGCTACGCCTTGTTTCCAGCGTATCGACTTTCGATCTACTAAATGCTTTGGGATAACGCCTGTGCAATCTACGGTTTTTTTTCCGTTGATATACACCACATTACCGAAAAGCTCTTTCTGGATAATGTCGCGTGTGGTTTCGTTGGTTTTACCAGCTACCCAACCATCCGTTTTAGTATTAAATCGCTTACATCCGTTTTCTTCTGTCCACCAATCTGGATATAAGCCTGTTGCGTGCAAGCTGCCTTCATACGCGCCTGTAACGGTTTTACCTACACGGTTCCCCGCCATAAACAAACGCGCTCTATACGCCGTACCGCCCTGAAAGAATTGCATGTGCTTCACGTATTCATGCCGTGATAGCTCGCCTTCTTCTGGGAATAACTTGTATAGCTTGTATGTGAGCCTTAACTCGTACTCTTTAATCAATTTTAAAAGCCGTGTTTTGGCTTTTTTATCCAGTTTGGATAAGACTTTAAACTGAGAGTCCGCCGATAAGCTTCTGAAGTTCTGCATCCAGCTCAATGTCTGTGAGCTGTTCAACATCATCAACTTGCTTCTCTCCTTTGCGTATCATCTCAATCTCAACTTTTATTTTGCTGGATTGCAGTAATTGACGTTCTAAATTGGCTATAAGTGTTGTTAGCCGTATAAATTCGCCTGTTAGGTCACGGCGTTGGAACGTCCTTTTACGCTCAAATACCTCAGATTCCCCACTTTGATCTGGGTCATCCATAAAAATATAATCTTCATCCCCATCTGGGTCGTATTCTTCGCCAGCCTGTTTCGCACTTTTTACCAATGCTTTAAGAAAATCCTTTTTTTCCTTATTTTTTTTATGATCTCCCTCGTCTTGAACAATGGTTTTTTCCTCTACCTTGTCCAAAATTGGGTTGTCGCCGTATTTCCGCATAATCTTTAGCAGGTTAAGTAGTTGTAACCTCGCTATTGCAAGCTCATTTTCAATTGAGCCTTGCATTTGCTTTGCTTCGTCTATCTCACTATCTGTAAACAGCTTGGAGTAAATGCCATGCTTCAGTGCATTCTTATTGCCTTTTGGCGCACCCTTTGATGCGCCGCCATGCAATCTACAACGGCCTGTACCGATATGATCAGTACCATGCCCCGCCTGTAGCTGACATTTACCCCCTGCTCTTGTTTTCGCACCACATTTTTTCATCTGCTGTGCTACTCACAAAATAAAAAAGACCGCAACGGACAGTTAGAGAGCAATTGCTCACGGTCAAACTGGTTATGCTTCATTCGTACTAACCTTGCCATTGCTATTGAGCAACGGAAGGTTATAGCGCGAAGCATTTGGAAGCTTTTGCGTCCCGCACCAGCGATAGGCCAGTACGCGACTTGTGGAAAACGGCATAATATTTACGGCGTTGGACTGATTTCCGCCCAAAACCATGATATTTCCACGACTATCTTTGCCAACGACAAAACCAACATGGCCACCACCATTACGGCTGAATACAACAATTGCGCCGTATGCTGGTCTGTTGAGTGATGTACCCATACTCGCCCACTCTTTAGCGCGATAAAACGCCTTTGGAATGTGCTTGTCTAAGCCTGCTCTCGCCATGCAATACGCCGTAAACGCGCCGCACCATGCTGTTTCATCGTCATTAATCCACTGTTTTTGCTTTGTGGCCTGAAAACCAAGCTGCCACATCGCTAGAATCAATGGATTGTGCTTTGAGCCTTTAATTTCATACGTGCCGATCTTTGCGCGGCCATTGGCCACCCACTCAAGTTCGGTTTGTGTAGTCATTAGTCGCCCCTAAATATTTGTATCGGTTCTGGTAGAGTCCATAGCTAAAGAAAAACAGCGCAATAACTACGGCGACCCATGAAAACCAGATATGAAAAATGCCCATCAGCGAAGCTGTGAGCATAGAAATAAAACCGTTCTGCGTTGCAAAGCATCGCTTAATTGGCAAGATAGTTATAAAACCAAAGATCAAGCCAATAAATATCCAACTTAATTGAAGTTTATCCATTGCCATTCCCCTTGCTTTGACCTATCCACTTGCTAATAAAGCTTTTAAGGGTTTGCATTGCGATAGGCATTAACTCAAATACCAAAGCTTTTAGACTCGGTATCGCCACTGGTGACACAAAAGACACGCCACCGACCCATAACGCATGAACAAGACTTAAATCTTTCTCACAAAAAACAAGATAGGTAAGTGCTGACACGCTGCCAAAGAATGAATAAATCAACTTTGCCATTGGCTTGGTCGGTTTAACGCCCTCTGGGTCGGGTGTTACGATTGAAGCTAAAGCACCTGCAAACATCATTACGCCGCAAAGTGCAAAAATTAGCTCCTGTGGATATTGGCTGACCGCCGTTTGTACTACTCCAGCATTTGCTTTTCGCGTGAGCGAAATAACTGGAATACTCACAATAACCGCCAGCCGTGTGATAAAGCCGAACATTATCATCCCCGATTAATAAAAAACTGTTGTATTCGGCTAAGGTTGTGTTATTGCGTATCTTCTGAGCCAGTGACTTGTTCTTTGCCTACAATTTCAAGTAGACCAACTTCACCCTTTGCTTCTGCAATACGATCTAAAAGAATCTGGTTATACATGCGCATGTGGAATTGCTGGCGGCTCATCAATACCCATTGCGTTTCGCTGATCATTTCAGGCTTTTGCTGTACGTTTAACGCCGTATCTAAAGCATTTAGCTTTTCCTGTAGTTCTGCCTGCTCATGCTCTAAACGCTCTAACCAAGTGTTGTACGGCGTATAAGACTTGTTAAATACATCTTCTGGCGACCATGAGATATAACCCTCATGTCTTGGGTCGTTTGATCTGCCACCATCGGCGTATTCAACCAGATAACCCATTTCGTCCTTTAAATGCCGCTCATCTTCTGGTAATTGCCAGCCGCGATAGTCGTTATACATAGTGCGAGTCATAGCAACTGCAGTCACTAATTTTTTGCCTAAATACTTGTTCATTTGATTTTTCTCAATACGTTATTAAAAAAGAAATAAAACACGGTCATATCAAAAATGGCGATTGCTACAAAAAAATAAGCCTTTGCCTGCTGTATGTACTCAATTGCCTGATATGCGCCGTGATATGTGGCTAATACGATTAAGCCTTGAATAATCACTATCCAAAGCAATAAAAATAAGAGTGTAGTCACGCCTGAAATGATTAAGGCTTGCTGTGTGCGCTTAGTCATTCGGCAATACCATCCAATCTTCTGCAAATAAATCCCCTGCGCTTGGAATCCAGCCCATGATGATTTGGTTCTGTGCATTTTTGAGTGTGATACACGGCGCAACTGTGGCTGTGCCGCCGTTTTTACGTGCAAAATCTGCGTTATGTGGCGACCAGAAATTGTCTGCGGCCACTTCTTTTGATTCTGGGCATGAAATAGAAAGCCATTGATCTGCGCCGTTCCAGCCTTTACGTGTAATACGCGCACCAGTTTTTAACAGTGTTAGTGCTGTGCTGAACGTGAATAGCTGCTCCAACGGTTTAATCCAGCCATTTTGAGCCGCATAATCAAAAACAATGTCTACGGCGCGTTTAACAGCAATATGCGGGTTTGTATCTGTTCCAGTCGCTACTGCATTGTCTTTAAGAACACAATGAGCGAAATAGCATTGTGCATCTTTGTTGTATTCGCTCTTAATTTCTTTAATGAAAGGCTTAACTCGGTCAATAATAAATTGTTCTATCATTTTGATTTCCAATAAAAAAAGCCCGATCTGCTGAGTCGGGCTTTATTTTGTTGAATGTCTTTTTTGCGCTGAGAAAATCCAACAAGGTCGCTGTTCATTTCAATTAGGGTTCAAAATGTCCAACTTAGGCAAAAATATACATAAACGCGGTTTATATATCAATACATTTCACTTATATTTATCATTATTCATTTATAAAGTGTTGCTGTTTTTTTATTTGAATATTCGATCAAATAAGAATACCATCTATGTTCTTGTAGCAGTCTTGCAACAAAGGCTAACCATTTTCGCACAAAAACCCCATATTCATTTATTTGCCTATGGGGTTTTTTCTTGGCCATTGTTGTATTTATCTAATTGTTTGAAAAAAGCTTAATCTGATTCTCAATTTTGTTTAGCCTTTGCACAATAGACTCAAGCTCACTGGTATCTGTGAACTGCACCTCTGCACCAGATTCAAATTTATGTGTGTTATTTATAAAAAGCTTGAACTGTTTATATTTCTGTTTATATAACTTGAGTAAGTCAATGTACTTATCTCTTAGCTTGTGCTGTTCTGCGTTAAGCAATCTGCAGTAACTATCATCCCCCATCACAAATAGAATCGGTATGCCCATGAATATGCGGCTGTCTTGTTCCTGTGCGCCGTAGCTCACCATTTCCTGCACGATCTTCAAGTGATATTGCGGTGACATTTCAATAGCCGACACATCAAAGCGACTCGCCTTAATCTCACTAATTAGTTTTTCAATCATTCTTATGCCCATTCCTAATACTTTTTGCATGTTAGACCTGCACAAAAAATCATGCTTGACATTTTGCTTCATGGGGTTGTTTCAAAAAACGCTAAAAACAACCCTGATTTTTTTGTGAAAATTAAATAAACACATGATTTTAAATGATAATTTACGGCGTTATGTTTTTGCATGAAAAAAGGCGCATTTCGCGCCTTAATTTTGGTACATTTTGCCAATCGCTATAGCTTATTCATCACCACCTTTAACATATTCAGGCAATAAAAAAGCCAGCGTCTTGCTGGCTCTGGTGTGCTGCCTTAATCAGAATAGGTTTATATTTAATGCGTTTGCCAGCAATGCTAAAGCTGTGCCAAAAACTAAACCTGCAGAAATTGACCACGCTAAACTTTTATCCATTTTTATATACCTGTACCCGAAAAGCACACTATAGCATTACGGCGTTATTTGAGCGCGTTGCAATATTGCTATGTTACGTTTACTGGTTTCTCTAATCGCATGTATGCGCTCTAAAACATCTGCAGGTATCGGATTATCCGTCATCATTATGTAGCCTTCGCATATATCCGCTAATGCTTCCGCTAAGTCATTCATGTACTGTGCATTGCTATACGCAACTTTGATTTGCTCACTCACTTGTATCTACTCCCGCAATTTGTATAACTTCCATCGTGTGACCTAAATTTCTGTAAAAATTCAAAATTCGCTCTATACAAAACTCATTCGCGCTTTCCCAGCGTAACGGCCTGCCATTTTCGTGATTTGTGTACGTGTAAACGCAATGCTTGCTCGCCTTATCGCCTTTCTTGTAATAGTTTCTAAGCTTGCCATTCTTGATGATTGCAACATCCGCACCTATCTTTTGGCCGTAGCTCAAAACTTTGTCTAAATCATAAGTCGTCATCAAACAATACCGCCGATTCTAGCCTTTTGTACGCTATTGCCTGCCTTCTGACTTTGTTTAGTTTTTCAGATAGCTCTGCTGCGATTTCATGCAATATTGACTCTATAAATTGATCATAGTAACCGCATGATTTTCTGTACCAGTCGCGGGTTAAATCACGGCGATGGGGAAAGCCGTATTGCACCTTCTCTGACCAGTTGTATTCCCGCGTACCTTTACCATTGCAATGCTCACACCTCTTAGCCGCTTTAAATCCTAAGCCATTACACACCTTGCACTTTCCGCGCGGGTTAAAATGAGCAAATAGAGCGGCCTTAGTCACACCATAGGCAAAATCCATTAATTTAACTTTGCGCGATTTAAACTCTCTTTTACGCATTTCTTGCATGACAAGCTGCTGTATATATTTGTGTAGCAACTCCATGTTGTGGGCTCTGCGCTGCTCAATCATGGCGTATATGTACCAGCTATGGTGTTCATCTAATAAAGCCAGCACGCCGCATAGGTCTGTCACATCAAGTAGCGGGGGATTCCCGCTAATCTTGAGTGATGCTGTTTTTGCATTTAAACGCGCAAATTGTTCAAGCATTACACCTTCCTTTCTGCTTTTACGATAACGTCTGGCGTTTCGCCAAAGTCGCTACTCATGTCCATTGATACAAGGTTATTCATTGCTACGCTTACGGCGGTATCAATCATGCTTTTGATTGAATCACTTGTTACTGTACCCGCTAATGCTTTTTTAACGGCGTTACGCTTGATCTGGTGGGCCGTGATAAAACGCTTAATATTCTGTATTGCTGCGCCATTGCTGACTTGTTCGGTTGTAAATGCAAGCCTGAAATAACCCAAAATTTGCGCTGTGTTGTATTTCATTAAATCTTTCGAGTAACCATCGTGTGTGGTGTGTCGGCTCTTTGCGCGTGTGCCGCCTTCTACTTCTACCAGTAGATTGTATTCAGGCAAGAAAAAATCTGCTCTGTGCTGGCTGTCTGGATTAAACTTAAATTCACGCTGGTATTTGATCTTATGCGCCTGCAGGTGCCGCGCCAGTGTTTCCTCACCAATGCTGCCCATTTGCGATAAAACTGCTTTTGTTTTTTGATTTGATTTTTGAACAAGCTTCTTTGCTTGTGCTGGTGTCATGCGTGCCATATTAATTCTGTTCCTCTTTTGTGTGTGGTGGATTGCTGCGTAACTTTAGAGATGGGTTGCCGCCCCTTGCTTTTCTGCCAATACTCGCTAGGTACGCATTACTGAATTGTGTTATCTGCTTCTTACGTTCCTCTTTTGAGCCGCCTTCTGTGTCTTTGGCTCTTGCCCTTAAATCTACTTCACATACCAGACAACAACCTTGATAGCGCGTTGTTACGCCATTTCGCCTGTGCATATAGCCTTGATGCACCATGTCACCATGCCTTTGACAAAATAAAATGGCGTATTTCTTGCCTTGACTGATTGCATGTTTATACGTGTCACGCTTACTGTGCTTGTTTTCATCGGGATGCAGGATTAAATCAAACAGTGCATAGTCTGAATAATCTATTCCGCGAATACGCTCAATTTTTGGCGGTTCTGGCTCTGGTTCCACAACTTCATAATTGCCTACAATGCCAGTGCCATGATTCAAAAAATCACAATTAAAGTTTTGCTCTAATTTTTGCGCTAGTGCTGTCTTAACGCCCTGCAGCAAATTGAGATAAGTAAACTTTAGCGCGTATAGCGTAATTTCCTCTTTGTGCTTGTCACGGTACAAAGCTGCCAATTCTTTAAAACGGTGGTATGGGATAACCATGTTTAGAATCTCCGCATCTGGCCTAGCAATTTGTACTGCTTAAATTCTTTTTCCTGCAGCCATGAATAAAACGGCGTTGTGCAACTTAGCTTTGCTTTGGCTTCAAACACTTCATAATCATCTGAATACTGACCATCCAGATTAATGTTCCATTCTTTTGTGACACCTTCCCATAAAGTTTTGAACACACCATCGCGCTTGAAATAATGCTTCCCCTTGTCTTTCCCTTGCATAAAGACTTCATAATTAATTGGGTCGCCAGCAAAGTCTTTAATATATGGTTCAAGTGTCACTATGTCGTCTGGATTATCAATGTGCCTGGCGCGGCTATGTATCTCAATTCTAAATTCTTGCGTTGGGTCAATTAGCTGCTTACGCAATGCGTAAATTAAATCGCCCTTATAAATCATGTCTAAGAGTTCAAGCGGCAAAGGGTCATCGCCAGATAGCGATATATTGTTCATTAAGCAATAAAGGTCTATTGTTGTATTTACATCGAAAATATCCCACTTCATTTCCAGATAGTGCTTATCGAGCCGCTTGTACTCTTTGAAATGGTCATATAAACCATCGACACCTTTGCTTGAAACGATTTGCTTAATGCTGTTTAGATTTAACTGGTCTTTCTTTGGCTTATATGGCTTCTTGCGGTTTTTTGGCTTGATCTTGTTAGCTTTACTCACAGTAAAAACCTCTCACAGTCTGCTAATTTCATGTTTTTGGCTAACCATGCTGCTTGTACGCGCTGCATAGGTGTTAGCCACTCTTGATGTGTATCTATTGATTGCTGGGTTAAATGATTGACACCCAAAACGTGTTTTGTCTGCTTGATATGCACGGCGTAAATATTTGATTGGCTTATGCGATCTGCGCAATTTAGACACGGCGCATAGGTCACAACGGCCTGCGCTTCATCTTCTGGTCTAAACGTATTGCGCTCTAATACGGCGTTTTCAGCGTGCTTAACATGCTTGTCGTGAATACCAGTTACACACCTGCATGGCATATCCTCACTGTGCTGATTCACACCAGCAGCTAAAATGCGGTGCTGATTAAACACAACAAAAGCCACTTTTCTTTTTTGGCAATTGCTTTTTCGTGCGATCTGCTCTGCAACGTACATAGCGATATGCTTAGTTGTAATCATATAAAGCCCATTCCCTGCTTTTAAAATGCGTCCATAGCTTTTCTATTTCCTTGTCTGTGGCTCTTGATGGAGTTCTTTGCAGCACTTTAAGGCGTGCTAGTGATATACCTGTGCGCTCTGAGTGGAATTTATGATGTGCTGAATAAAATAGTGACCTTTTAATTAGTCTTTCCGCTTTTACCCGCTCATCAATTGATGGGATTTGTGTTATTTCCCCGCCGTTTTCCAGATATTCCTGCATATCCTTCTCAAGCTGGGTTCGGTCTTTAGGTGGTCTTGCTGCGTAAATCATTTGCTTCACATTTCACACAAAAATAAAGGCGTAAAGTTACGCCGTTAGTTTAGAATATAACTGCATTTATATTTTTTCAATAGATATATTTATATTTGTTAATACACAACCAACAACTATAAGATTAAAGGGCGAAAATGGGAGTCCGTAAAAATGGTTGATAGAACTGTTAGAGATGCTGAAGCACGAAAGCTTAAAGAACTATACGAAGCTAAAAAAAGCCAAGAAGAATTAGAGGGAAATAGTTTTAATCAACAAACAATTGCTACCGAAGGCGGTTGGACACAGCCGAATGTATCGGCGTACCTGCGTGGTGTTGTTGAGATTAAAGAAGAAGCTGCCCTAGTTTTTGCGAAATGTCTTGAAGTACCTATTTCTGCCTTCAGCCCACGTATAGCAAATAGAATGTTACAGCGTGAGTTAATAGCTAAGAATCCTGCTACGATTAAGGCTAAAGTTACTCTTGTACCAAAGCTCAACGCTGCCACTCTGGATGCTGTTAGAGATAAACTTAAAGATACGAGCCTGATCATGCCAATATCGGAAGCAACAACCCCAATCAATAAACCATTATCAAACAATGCGTTTTCATTTGATCTAAGTGATAACTCCATGTCACCGAAGTATCAAGCTGGTACAAGCTTTGTGTTTGACCCAATGATTAAGCCATTACCAACCAATATAGTGATTGCTGCACACAAAAGCAGAACAGGTGAATACATCATAAGAGAATATTGCGTGAATGATGTTCTGGAAGATGGGCAAGATGTTTACGAGTTAAAGCCATTAAATACGGCGTTTCCGACCTTGCGTGATAACTACGAGGTGTTAGCTGTTGCGGTTGCTGTGGTAGATATGCTTATTTAGAGATTTGTACCATTCATCTCATTTTATAAACCCTATTTATCAAAATAGGGTTTTTTATTATCTGAAATAAATAAATATTCACTATTTGAAAATATTTTTAATAAAAATTTCTAAGTTTTCAATTTTTTATATAAGCGTATTGGTGCTTATTGGAATTAATTATAAATAAATATAAATAAAAGCTTGAAAGATATAAATGTATTTATGTATAGTGGGTGTGGAAATAAAAAAACCGAAGTCGGTTAAGACTTCGGCTTATTGAGCAATAAACGGCAATTTATATGCTCTGGCGTTCTATCCACACACAATAGGATTTCACAAATGAATCTTACCATACTCTTTCGCAATATTATTGCGTTCCTTCTTTCAACCATCGTTTCCCTTCTTGTTGTTCAAAAGGTTTTGGATACCCACGACTACGAAGAACAGCAGCGCATTGAGCGCGTAAACCAGCATCTTGAATCTGTTAAGTCTGGCAAGTAAGGGGAATCATCATGGCTTTAGAAATTATCTCACCGAATGAACCAATGCTAGTCAATGCAATCAAGGTTTATATATACGGCGACCCTTCAATGGGTAAATCATCACTCGGCATGACCGCGCGCAAAGCACTCATTATTGATGCAGATAAGGGTGCATATCGTACTGGCGCACTACGCCGCGCACCTGTGCAAATTGCTGAAAACTGGATTCAAGTTGCTAACCTCACAGAACAAGACTTAGAACCGTTTGACACCATTGTTATCGACACAATTGGCCGATTGCTTGAAATGGTACGCTCACACCTTGCCAATGACTCAAGAAATACAAAGGGCGACGGCTCCCTAAAACTAAACGTACAAGGTACGGCCAACAATATTTTCCAGACGTTTGTTAATCGCATGATTGGCTACGGTAAAAACGTGGTGTTTTTGGCTCACGCTACCGAAGATAAGGACGATGATCTAGTTATACGCCGACCAGACTTGGGCGGTAAAAACCGACAAGAGATTTATCGTCTGTCTGACTGTATGGCGTATTTCACATACGAAGCCAACCAAAAAGGCGGCTCTAACCGTGTGCTTAAATTTGGTTGGGGTGCCAACTATCACTCTAAAGACTGCGCCAATCTTGGCAATGTAAACGTACCAGACTTGGCTGATAACCCGACCTTTTTGGGCGATCTGATCGACTCCATCAAAACCCACTTAAACACACTCACACCTGAGCAGCGTAAATCCGTTGAAAGCGAACAAACATGGATTCATTTCATGCAGCTATGCAACGAAGCTCAATATGCCAGTGATATTAATAATCTCATGGAGCTAATGGCTGAGAACGTGGAGCATCCGCAATACCTAAATAAAAACATGTGGTACGCAATCCAGAAAGCGGCCAAAGATTTAAACATGGTCTATGACCAACAAAGAAAACGCTGGTTTGAAACGGAAGCACAATAATGAACTCAATAATCCTTGATACCGAAACGCACGAAATGAACGGCGTGCCTATTCAAATTTCCTATATCCCTTGTGGCTTTGTAGACGAACCTGCAGGAATTGAAGGCGAACAACCATCTAAACGATTCACTTTTGATTTAAGTAGCATGTTTGATGAATTGTTTAATACTGGCGGCCAGCCTATAGACTTTGGGTCTATGGCTGTTCACCACATCATTGAAGATGACTTGGTGGGTAAGCCGAATTACACAACCTTTCGCCTGCCTGCCAGCGTGATTTACGTTATTGGCCACAATATTGATTATGACTTAGCCGCGCTCTTAAAAGCTGGCGTGAACTGCAACCACATCAAGCCGATTTGCACGCTCAAGCTGGCGCGTCATTTCTACCCAAACGAAAGCTCACACAAGCTAGGTGCTTTAACTTATCGCTCTGCCAAAGACAAAAGCAAGGCGCGTGAAATGCTGAAAAATGCCCATGATGCGGCGGTAGATATTCATTTAACCGCACTACTGCTGCAAAAAATCATTGTTGAGCAAAATATTCAGTCTATCGAACAACTGTATGAATTAAGCAATGAAGCCAGCACGCCTAAATACATTCATTTTGGCAAGCATAAAGGAACCGCACTGGTGAACCTACCAGACGACTATGTGAACTGGCTTTTATCTAAAAACGATCTTGACCAAAACCTGCGCACAGCACTACTGAACCGCAAAGGCAATAAGGTGAAAGCATGAATACATATATCTTTGCATACACGGCGCGTATGTCGCCAAACGGAATTGTTAAGGGTCGCGTGGAAGCAACCAATGGTTATGACGCTGAACAACGTGTTCTACGCAATAACGGCTTGTATGACTCGGTATCGGTAAAGCTACTTAAAAACCAAGCTGCAGCACGTAATCAAAAATATGAGGTGTTGCCTTGAAAGTTTTAACCATGTCCGAACTGGTACACCAGAAAAAGGCATTAATCAAACGGCGGGAGTCTAACCCAAGCCTTGAAATGGCGATAAACGCCGAACTTGATTTGATTGAAAAAAAAATCATGTCTAGGGTAAATAAAAGTGATCAAAACTTTTTGCGCGTTTTTTATAAAACAGCAAAGGAGTATTTACCCTCTCATGTTTTCGCCAAAATCGAAGGTGTGGCTAGTACCAGACGACACCAGCACCAGTCCAGCAATCAGAAAGGCAATTAGTGATTTTCAATTCATCTACTTGCTGATCAACCAACTTAATGAAGCCGACTTTTCGGCTTCATGGGTAAACAACAAATACCAGTACCATGACTTACTGATAGAACAAGCATGGATAACTTACAAAAACGGCATACTAGCCACTAAGAGAGTTAAAAAATAGCCAGCCGCAAGGCTGGTTTTTTGTCTTGAGAAAAACATGAGCCTGAATATTGAACCTAACCCACTCCGTTTACTCTGCCGCAAATTAGGCGGTATCCACCGCGTACTTGACCTACTTGATATTTTGGATAGCCAAGCAAGTTACTTCTATGTGAATGACGATAGCCAACCTGACCGCAATTATCATGGCGTAAAGCTTGATAATTTTGTGCTGCAATACAAACTACTGAATGATGACAACTTAACTCCTTTTTCATCTGGTAGACTGATTTGGATTAAAAAAGAGAGTTTTAAAGGGCCTTTGATTAATACTGCACAATTTTTAAATGAACTCGAAGATGCAATTAATCACCGTGTCTATGTGCCAGAAAACATTTATTTCCAAACGCTAGATGCAATTGAGCGACTAAGAAACGGCGTAAACAAAAAAGCCAGCGTTTAAGCTGGCTTTTTGCTATCTAGTGGCTACATGGCAAAGATATTACCGACACCATCGCTATTCATAACTTGAAGCGTGGTTGTATCTTCATCCATCGCAATGCGAACAATGTCATCACGCGATTTTGTACCACCCTTTTTCAAGTACATCTGGTAATGCTTTTCGTTTAAATTAAACGGCGATTTCTTATCTGGTGGAGTATCGTTAGTAGAACCCCCTTTATTTTCGCTCTGTTTTGCGCTCAACGGCGTTTTATTCACTTTGGTTGGCTTGAACCCCAGAATCTTTAAAGGCTCTAAATACTCATCAAAATTGGCGTTTTGAAGGTCTTTAGCAATTGCAGCGGCCAATTCTTTGCTACCACTACCTGCTGCAACCTTTGTGCTAAGGTGGCTAAACCCTGCTTCACCATCTACAACCTTGTTGGCAATTTGGCTTGAAAAGGTTTTTATCTGCTCAACTGTCATCTGGTGAAGTACAAACTCGCCGTTATTTTCGCGTGGCTGTCGTTCTGCGCCATTTTTTGATAAAGGTGTGACGTTTATAGTCTTATTGTCGTATGAGTCAAATTCAAAACGATATGCAACGATGGTGCGTCCATTTTTTAGCGGCACAGCTTTTAAGCCAACAAAACCAGTACCTTTGTTGATTTGATCTACTGCAACACCCACCACACGTTTATTAAAATCCCCACCTTGCTTGTACTCATGCGGCTCTAGTCCAAGCTTACGGCGCAAGCTCTCAACTGGAAAGCTCGGTTTGTATTCTGCATTACGCCATTTCATTAAAATTTGGTACAGCCGAACAGCATACTTGTTTTTCAAACGCCCGACTTCTTTTAAGTCTAATAATGTGAATTCTGTCTTAACCACTAAGTACAGATAAGGAATAACCGAAGGCGTAAAGAACATACTAACTTCACTTTTGCTTTTCATTTCACCTTTGGCGTGAATCCAGCGACTACTGATAGGCTTTATCACACCATCATTGCCCACATAATCCATTTCAAAGGAGCGATCATAAATTGTATTTTTTGCGCTTGTTAGTGCTTCAAATGCCCTTTGCTTTGGTACGCCATATATTTTTGCAAATTCATCAGCCGTGATGACGACCTCTGTTTCTGGCGTGAAAGGCAACCCCTTTAATTCCAATTCATTTATTTTTCGAGTAGCAAGTAAAATTAATTTTTGTTCCTCTACTTCCATTCGATATACAGACTCAATTAACTTGTTAGCTTGCTTTGCAACTAGGTTTGACTCCATTGTCTATCTCTTACACAAATAGCCTTGTTGCGATTATCACACCCATAAAAGACAAAATCAATCCTGTCTTTTATAGGTGAAAGTCACGTTTTTGTCGTTTATGGTCACGTTTTTGTCTTTTATGGTCACGGATTTGTCTTTTTCGCGGTCACGTTTTTGTCGTTTATGGTCACGGATTTGTCTTTTATGGTCACGGATTTGTCGTTTATAAAACGCTGAAATGCAGGCGTGGCAAGGCTTACAAGCCTGTCCTAAATAAGAAAGGAGAAACTATTAATTAAAATAAGAAAGAAGAAAGCATTTTTTGATGAAATTTTGAGTTTTAAGTTGTTTTTTAAGGCTATTACATAACCAATGGTATCTATAGGCATAAGTTATTTATAAACAAAAGAAATACGCATTAATTTATTGATTTATATTCATTTATATAAAAAACGGTCACGGATTTATCGTTTATCAATGTATGATATTGAAAATATTAAAGTAATAAAAAATGAGCAAAACTTACAGTAAAAACAAATAACCATATCAACAATAAATATTCTAAAAAGACAGCTCCGATCTTGTCTTTTATTTATAATCTAATATAAACTTGGCTGGCAACGGCAATTGCACCTCACACAAGGAAATTATATGGAAAACATTTTAAAACCTAAGCGACCTAATAAAAATTCAGGTTGGCAACTGGTTGGTGAAACGAAAGACCAGTTCGGTTATGACAAATATTTTTACACCCACCCTAACGGCTTTGTTGTTATCTCTGCTCTTGAAGTAGCGGATGGGATTGTTCGTAACGAAGCTATCCCGCAATACCATGTTTCTATCTCTAAGCACCCAGCAATACGCTGTTCAAGCCAAGATGCCAAGTTTATTTTGAAGCAATTTGGCATGAGTGATGCACTGGAAGATAACCATTCGCCAAGCCGCATTATTAGAAGTTTTTGGCTACCAGTGGATGAAAACAAGATCGGTATTGACTGCCATTGTGTTGAAAATGAGCCTGCTGTCATCTTAGACAAGGGCGATTATATCTGGCGACCTGCAGGAAAATAGCCATGAATGAACATGAATCAATCACTGGCCATACTGAAAAGAACCTAATTGAGAATACACAATGAAAGATTTTTTAAATGCCTTAAAAGTAAAAGCTGGATACGATGGCAAGCCCCAACAATGGAAATTCGGTTTTGACTTGGCTTGTCGTGAGTTAGTTAAGGCTAAAGCGGTGCAGCAATGGATTTCTGTTAAAAATGAGATGCCTGAACAAGGCCAAAAGGTATTGGTATTCAGACCACATGCTCATGAAAAACCATATAAAGATCCAAACTATAAAATCTGCACGTATGCAGGTGAGGATATTTTTATCAACTCTCATTTTGAGCATGAAATTACACACTGGATGCCATTACCTAAGCCGCCAACAAAGGAGTGCAAGTGATGGATTTGCAGAAAGAAAAAATTGCTCATGAAAAACACCTGCTTTCACAAGGTGTAGATTTCAAATATTTGCCAAATATTCAATATAACGAATTGGAAAATGTTTATGAATTAATCGAATGGGATGAGGAATACAGTGAAGCCCTGAATGAAATTAATTCAAGCTGGTGTACGTGGCAAGCAGCCAAAGCCCAAGCGGTGCCAGAAGGATATGTTCTTATGCCAATTAAGCCAACTAAAACAATGGTTATGGCAGTTGCGAAAGAACATGAAGGTGATGCCTTTCTACCATATAGCTTGTATGACGCTTATGTGAAGCAAGCCATGATCGAAGCAGCACAGGAGCCAACCAATGACTGAAAAATGCGTAAATACTGGCAACTGGATTGAAATGTGCGAATTTCTAACCGAAGTCACACGCAATCAATACGGTGATATTCAAGCGCAAGTCATGAGTGCTAGAAGTCAAAATGCTTCACGCTTGCGTATTGTGGCTGGGCGCTTTAAGAAAAACCGTGTCGAGCTTAATTTTTGCCCGTTTTGTGGTGTGAAAATTGAAACGGACTATAAGGAGTCAGCCAATGAAAGCGAATGAGTTTGTTAAAAAGTTTGGCTGGGATAGAGCTAAAAGAGAAGTTGCGCTGATTGGAACTATAGCCATGATGTGTGGGGATAATGATTTTAATAATGACCTAAAACGCCTTGTCGAAAGTCATGCGATGATTGAAAAGGATTTTGAGTCTGTAGAAATCGCTGAATATGAGTACATGGTTTCAGGTTGTTATTCAGAACCTTATTGGATTCGCATTAAACAAGCCATCGCAGACGTGGAGAGTTGTCAATGAATGATTTTAAAACTGGCAACCGTGTGTATGTGGAATTTCTATCTGAAAGCGGAACTGAATTTTCAAGAACATACTTTAAAGGCAAAGGCGTAATTGATCTGGTGGACGACTACTATATTTTTGGTCGGCTAGATACTGGTGAACCTTTTATGTGTCCATTTAACTGCGTTAAACATATTGAAAATTAAATCAGGAATAATCATGGAAAATTTAAAACCAATAAAACAATTGCCAGAACTTAAAGATAATCAGGAGTGGGCTTGCGAAGGCGGCTGCGGTGATATTCAACCAGTGCTGCATAGAAACGTATATTGTGAGCGTTGGGATTTATCGGGCAGGAAAATTGAGGAAAAAGCCGAACACTATTACACCTGCCAAAATGGGCATATTCTGGCTGTATGGGATACAGATGCAAATGACTATGCCCTACTCCCTGATCAAGCCTACCAGAAGCGCAAAGCACATAAAGAATTAAGCCTGCGTGCCATTCAAAACCTGATAGATGAAATTCAATCTGAAAAACAGAAAATGATTGGCAGTATGAGCAAGGAAGTGAGCGAGTTTTTTTCATTCTCAAAAATCAGTTTTGAATTGACCTTAAAAGGCGGTGAAGTTTTAAGTCTTGATGAACATCACTTGAACGAATTAAAGGCTAGTTTGACTGAAAATATGATTCTTTCAGATTTGTGATAGATGATTGCGCTTTTTAATTTTTTTACCCTAAATAATGTCCTAAAATGTATATTTTAGGGCATTATTGCTTAAAGCCTAAAAAAAGGCTGATTTAAACCGCGCTACGTGAATAAAAATAAAAAATGAAGGGTGTTCTGCTGTTCCATTCACGTACACGCGCTTAATTGACTGAGGTATTTATGCGTAAGCCTTTAAAATCAAGGGCTGTGACTGAAATTATTGAGCAATCAAAGCCTGAAAGACTAAATAGAAAATCAGGAAAAGCCGCCTATGTTTCAGAATCCGACCTTCAAATAACTATTTCCAACTTAAAGCGTAAAACAGCCTTGCGGAATGAAGCTGTATTGCTGGTGTCGCATTTTATGGGTTTGCGTGCAAAGGAAATGGCCGCGCTCAAAATTGGCGACCTTTACGATTTTAGAAATGGCATCTTAAAAGATACTATCCGACTGCTGGCCGCCTATACCAAAGGCAACAAATACCGCGAAGTCTTTTTAATGGATAGTTATACGCGAAAAGTCTTGCTTGACTACATCATGTCACGCGAAGATGCCACACCTGCCGCACCATTGTTTCTATCACAAAAGCAATGCGCTTTTACTGCTGGCTCCATGCAAAGAATGATTGGCAGGCTATATAAGTCTGCTGGGATTGTCGGTAGCTCACATAGCGGCAGACGCTCCTTTGCAACCAGACTTATTCGCGGTGGAGTTGATATTTATTCTATTCAGCAACTCATGGGTCACTCAAGCATAACAACGACACAAGAGTATTTTGCATCTGACCCTAATGTGTTGAAAGAGAAGGTATCTAAACTAAGTCAAGGGTTTAGCAGTCTTTAAATAATATTTCTGTATTATCTTTGGATTATATAATACATATATATGACCATATAAACATGCATATATATTTGAGTATTAGTGTATTTATTGCTGTATGAGTATGTGTCCGCTATAATTCGCATACGGCAACACATACACACACAAGGTAGGAATATGATTTTATTGATTGCTAACACAAAGGGCGGAGTAGGGAAAACATCACTGGCAACTTCTATTGTTGCGGAATTATCGAAACGCGATAAGGCTGTTGTAGGTGTCGATTTAGACTCTGTAAATATGGCTGCTTCACGATCTTGGAGTAAAAACCGTTCAGAAATTGAAGGTAAATTTTACTTTCTAGCGGGTGAGGTTAGCGAACAAATTAAGAAGATTGGCGCAGACTATGACGAAGTGGTTATAGATGCTGGTGGATTTGATAACACTGAATATCGCCAAGCTATCAGCGTTGCTGACGTTGTACTTATTCCTTTGTTGGTCGGTTCCAGTGCTAACATTGAAGGATTGCAGAAGGTAGCTGAAACAATTGAGAAAATCCGCGCTGATAATCTGCCAAAAGTTTACGGCGTTGTAACCAAAGCCCCGCACTTTGGAACATCACCAGAATTAGAACGTGCAATTAATGAGATTTTAAGCGACCCATTGACAGAACCATGCCCAACAACGATAGGCGATAGAGTCTGGTACACACGCGCCTTTGATGAAGGTGTGGGCATACTTGATCTGCAGCCGCTTAAAAGAAGTGAAGCGAAATATATTAAATCTGCACAAGATGAATTTTTAACACTGTTTAATTTTATTTATGGTGAAAACAATGTCTGACGTAATACCACCAGCAAACACAGCACGCCGCGCCGCTAGTGTTTCTCCGCGCCAATCTGGTGTTGATGCCAACAAAACGCCAGAACAAGTTATTAATGAAGCACCATTGGCCAGTGCTGCTGGTAAGCCTGAAACAACAATAGCGACTACTGAACGTAAAGCATGGCGTATCAACACAACCATGTCTGAAGATGAATTAATGGTTTTAACCGAAAAATCATCATTCAATATCCCTATGGAGTTAATCCTTCGCCTAGACTTCCTTGTAAGCCAAAGCAAGGCGCGTGGTTTAGGGCGTAAAACCAATAAAACGGCGTTGGTTATTGAAGCTCTAGACGAATACACAAAAAGGGAATTAAAAAAGGCTGGTCACTCTGTTTAATTTAGCCACAAAAAAAGCCAGCATTTAAGCTGGCTTTTTTATTCAGTATTCTTTTTCTTTAATGGCATATAAAAAGCTGCACCCATCAATATTGCAGTAACAATGCTACTAATTAAATGATTCTCTATAGCAAAGTCTGGTTGTGTAGCTTGGATTCCAATTAAAATAAGCAAGCTAAAGAAAAACCAAGCAATAACAATAGATTGCTTCTTATTTACCGACCAGTCTAGTATTTCAGGCTTTGATGAAATAATCATTTTTCCAATAAAAAACGATATGGTCAAAAATATAATTAAAAGAATAAAACCCATATTAACCCCTGTTTTTATGATGAATTATGCTTAATATTATGAAAAAATATTAAATAAATCCATGCCATTAAAGCAATTAATTAAAAAGCCAGCAAATAGCTGGCTTTTTAATATAAATACAGTTATGCAAGAAATATAAATGATTTTTGCCTAAGCTGAATAGGCTAGAATTTACTGTCCAATTCTGCCTGATATAACTTTTCTTTCAACAAATAGCCTTCAAGCATCCAGATTTTGTTGCGGGCATTTTCGTACGCAATTTTTTTACCAATTTCTTCATTGAAATTTTCGGGACTTGCGCACGCTGACTCGCCAGTAACCGTAAAACCATTTTTGAGCGTAATGACGCAAAAGGTTAACAACTCAAGTGATTGCGGCACGGGTAAAGCCGAAGATGGTGTGCTGTTTGGGTCATAACAAGGATCTGCTCGGTAGCCATCCGCTGCCGTGAAATAAACAACTCCATCAATAATACTTTCAATATGCTCAGGCGTTAATCGCGGCGCATTTAAACCCTTATCCTGAATCTCTTTTTCAATTTGTTGTTCGCTCATTACTTTTCCTTATTTCTCTATGACAATCTCTACAAACGTGAAGTTCATCTGGTGTGTATTCAATCTCTGTTGCACCATGAAAACCGAATAAACACATCAAAAACCGAAGCATGTAGTGTGACTCTAAATAAATACAAGTGGTACACCCACAAGTAGCAATACAAGCAAAATTGAAGGGCGCAAAAGCCGCAATAATTAAGCTTGAGTGTACCCTTGTATTTACTTATTAAATGAATGGCGCGCCACACTGGACTTGAACCAGTGACCATCTGCTTAGAAGGCAGATGCTCTATCCAACTGAGCTAGTGGCGCAAAAAAATGGCTTATGCTTGACTGAACACATAAGCCATATAAAAGATAACTGGAATTATCCAGTTATGGGGTTTGAAGATTATATAATCAAATATAAATAAATGTATATGCATACGGTGAATATTTATGCAATATCACGGAATAGGTGAAAAATATTTTTAAATTTGTTTATTTTTATGTATATTTAACTTGGCTTGATTAACTCTAAAGTCAATTTGGCTTCCGACTATAGAGATTTAGTTAGTTACCTTACAAAGAATGTTGTGTTGTAGTCTTAAAAATGCCGCCCTTCGGGGCGGCATTTTTATGTTTAAATGTGTGGGTTGTAATCATCCATCCACTCAAGCCCTTTCGTATTCTTGCGCTTTTCCTGCCAAGACTGATTAGACTTATTAAAGTTCGTTTCGGCTGTTTTCTGGTTAAACGTGATTGGGTAACGCGGGTTATCTCGGTTGTAGTCCCTAATCTCTTGTTTAACTTCCATCACTTGCTTTCTGTCGCCACTTTCCAAAGCCTGCACATATCGCTCTTTCCAACGTGAATTAACAGACTGTTGAACCGCCCGATCTCGCATTTCTAAGCCGCGAATACGGCCTTGCTCTGCGATTCCTGCAGGTTGTGCGTCTAGCATCTTAATCACACCATCCAAAACAGTTGCATCGTTAGTTTTAACGCCTGTTTTCATGTTGCGATAATCGCCTGTTGTAGCCGCAACAAAACCTTGACCAAAACTTGTGGCTGCTTTAGGTAGTAGCTGCACACCAGCCATGCCATAGGAACCAATTTGAGCAAGCTCAACCGATTCTCTGACCTTCTCGATTAAACCACCAATCGCACCGCCAATCTGCGCGACTTCCGAACTCTTTTGATACTGGCTTGTTGTTGGGCTGAAATATGCTGTTGCTGGGATTAAATCACCCATCCCCATGCGCCCCTTAACATCAACAACTGGCTGTAGATTAACAAAACCATCCATCAAGGCTTTATTTAAAGTGCTGCCAAGTGTTTGACCTAATGCATCCTGTAGTGCAATTTGTATTTCGCGCTCGGTATTCACTGGCTTGCCAATTAAGCCGCCTGCTGTTTCTATACCATCCAAAATGTCGCGTACAAACGGTAAGCCTGTTGCACCAGATAATGAAAATAAAATACCGATTGCAATTAAGACTGATTTTGAAATACCAAAACCAACTAAGGCTGCCATTTTCTTCTTAAACTCATCATCTTCACCACCAGACAAGCCAGCTTTTTGCATCCGCACCATTTGTTCAATATAGGCAATCATAAATTGCTTATACATCATCAAAATGGAACCAACATTACCCCTTGCTACTCTTGGTCGGTTGCCCTTGTTGTAGATACCCTGTGTTTCTTGAATGGTGCGAACCGCAAAATCATACGCATCTTTAAAGCCCAATTTCTCAAGCTTTGCTTGCCCTAAGCTTTCTGCAACATCAAGTGCTGCAAATAAGCTTGTACGGCGGTTTACTGTTTCAGATGCTTGAGCAAACAAGCCAGATGAATGACTAATAAGTTGCCATGTACTTGCACCTAAACCAGATTTACCGCGCTCTAAACCTTGTAGCATCCAAGTGTTTTGTGGGTCTAAATGCCCTTCTTTTCTGGCACGCTCATAATAATCTCTGTATTTCGGTTCAATGTGGTTTGTACCTTTGCGCCAAGTCTGAATTGCCTTCATAAATGATTTGGCTGTGATGCCATAATCTTTACTATATTGCATGAGGTACGGCAATGTTTGTAAAAATGGCTGTGTTAAGTTCACTAAGCCAAACATTGCAGAAAAGCCCATGTAATACACGAAAGCAAAGTTTTTCACTCCCGCTAATTCTTCTTGCGTATCTAAAGTATAATCTCTTAAACGTACTGCATCCTCTTGGTAAGCTGGGTTACTGATCTCGGTAATTGATTCATCAATTGCTGGGTTGTAAGTCTGGTTAGCTGAATAGCGCGAATTTGATAGCACAAACGAAGCTAAAACCCGCTTCATATCCACATCAAAACCTTTAATACCCTGCCTTTTTAACAAACGCTTTAAGGCGTGGTTATTTTTTAATGAGTGTTTGATATATGCGGCTTCTGCATCACCAATTGGCAGGCCAGACTCTTTCGCAAATAACGCCACTGTTTCAGGACTTACCCCCTGAAATAGCTTGTATTCAAGTTCATTTAGCTGACTCTTTTCCAGAACATAACCTGCAGGTAAATTAGCTTCATCAAGTTTTTGCTCATTAAATTTAATATTTCGCTCTGACTCGCTCTCAAAGTGCTGTCTATACGCAACTTCGCCTGTAGTCGGGTTATATATGCGGATAAAATATTTACCAAAACGCATTAACGGAACATAACCATCCGCTTTTAGCTCATTAGCTCTGTTATAAACGCGATTAATGCCCTCTGCAGCCGCTTTTCCTGCTTCTGCTTTTTTCGGGTCATTCTTCACCATTTCTACAACTCGACTCATTATCTCCTTGTAGTGTTCGTGAATATCTAAATCCTTCGCCGCAAGCTCCAATACTTCCTCTGTTGTGCCACCTAAATGCTTGTAGATATTTGAGAAGGTTGTATTAGCAAACGTATCTAACGAGCTATCAATTGCGTTTCTGATCTCGTTGTAAATCCCGATCTGGTCATCATCAAAGCCTAGTTTCCTTAACTCTGCTTCTGAATGGCGTTTTGATTGGTCTTGCAACGTGTTTTCAAACATTAAATTGCCGACCTTCTCAATATCTAGGTCAATCTTTGATTTACCCAGCGCACCGCGCGTGAGTGAATTACCTAGTGCGCGACCTACCCGCTTAACTTCCTTCACATAATCTTCACCAGTTTCTAGCTGGGTTAATACCGAAGGTGCCACATCCATAGACTTTGCTGACATAAAAGTCACATGGTTGATTTTATCCTGAACTAAATCAAAAGTTTTCTTAAATTCCCCTGTTTCATCAGTTAAGGACTTGTGCAACATGGTTTGAAATAGGTTTAGTGTTCGCTTACTTAGTGTCTTTGTTCCTTCTGCTCCGCGCAACGCCATTCCACCAAAAGCTGTTTTTGCTGCTGTATCCAAAAACTCACGCTGTTTGCTGCGGCTCATATTTTGCGGATTGCTGTTTTTACTATAACGGCGGCTTTTCGGCGGCGTTGGTGGCGGGTTTTTGGAAACGGTCTTAACCATGCGTTCTGCTAACGCCACAAGGTCGCTAGGGTTTAATTTAAGGTTTAGTCCTAGCTTATCTACTACCCACGCCTTAACCGCGCTTAAAATGCGATTTACAAGCCTTACTGCTGGGTTTGTGTTTTGCTGGTTTCTAGCCGCCACTGTAATGAGGTACGGTAAATATTCATCTGCTCTAACACTTGCATCAGATTCACGATCTGCCAGCCTTTTTGCTTCAATCGCTTCTGGATTTCCTGTTTTTACAAGGCGATCAAACTCCAACATTAAGTTTTCATAGGCTTTAGGCTTCAATACGCCTTGCATCCCTACGTGTCCACCTAATTCGTGCAAGAACACTGGAACAATGTTATCTGCTGTAATGGCATCTGCAACAAGTGTTACTTTCCCATTTTCTGCAAAACCTTCAATGCCTTTTTCAGCATAGCTAGGGATAATATTCAGCGTTCCGTTTTGCTCTAATTGAGAAATAACGTCATCACCAAAGCGATTTACAAGCTGTGACCTTACTTGCTCTGGTGTTGAGCCTTGCCCTGTAGAAGCCCTGCGGCTCATTTTAGGTGCTTCATCTTGCTGTGCTTCGGTTTCCTTTTTCTTAGGTTTCAGCTCATCCAGAAGGTCGCTGTGTCGCTGCTTTAAATCGTTTAATTCATCTGTGCGTTCCCACTTTTGGTTTTCAATTTTTTTACGCAAATTAGGTAGCTGCTTTTGCGCTTCATCAATTGAGCGTTTATAGGCTTCAAGCGATAGAGGTAAGCTTTTTAGGTGGTTTAGAATCTTCTGAACTAAGCCTACTGGTGAGCTATCTTGAATATTGAATGAATCAACATTAAAAGCTTCTGCATTGCCTTTTAATTGAATCAAAGCTATGCCAGCAAAGGACGAAGGTTTAGCGATAATTTCAAAACCGTTAATATTACCTAAGCTTTGCTCTTTTCCTTTTGCTAAAGCACTATCAATGCCTGTCTTAAATACTTTAGATATTTCCTCTCTTGCACCCTTATCCTCTTGATTGATTTTCTTACCATCATTTGAATAAACAAACTTCTCAGGCTGCTTAATCTCAAGGTCTGGCAACAATCTATCAATAGCTCTCTGGTTTCGCTCAATATCAAGCTCAGTCGTCCGAATTAGGTTTTTGGTGCGGTGAATATCACGATCAAAGTTTTTCTTAGATTCCTCTAAGTCTTTGACCTGTTTTCTAAGCTCCATTTCTTCCAAAATTCTAGGGTCGCCACTAGATGCCGCTTTCATTTCTGCCGCATTTGCCGCTTCGCCAGCAATATCTTCAACGGCGCGAACATTTGTACCCTTGCGTACCTGCTCAATAAATTTAGCCTTAGACTCAATGGTCTGCCACATACGGCTATCAAGGGTTTGCTTGGTTGCATAACGATTAATTTCGATCTCAAAGCCGTTAGGGTCTGCCTTATAAAACTCATTACCCTGTCGAATAATACGCCCCTCACGCTGCTCCAAGTCCGATGGTCGCCACGGCGCATCTAAATGGTGAAGTGCAACAAGTTTATTTTGCACGTTCATCCCTGCACCCATTTTGGCAGTAGAACCCATTAGGACGCGAATATCACCACGTTTAACCGCTTCAAATAGTTTTTGCTTCTGTTCTTCCGTGTTGGCATCGTGAATAAATGCAATTTCACTTTCCTTGATGCCTTTTGCAATTAGCTTGGCTTTCAGGTCATCGTACACACTAAAGTCAGAATCTAAAGCCGATAGCTCATCTGGTGAGAGTTTGTCTAACTCTGCTTGAGCCACTTCATCCCCCTGATCTGCCAGTTTGATTAGGTTTTCAATTCTGGCCTTTTCTTTCGCTACCGCACCCTTTGGGGTGGATAAGTCACAGAAAACTAGCTGTGTGCCTTTTTTAGCGTTCCACTTCTTATAGGTTTCAAGGATATTATTTGCGGCCACATTAACCTTTGAGCCTTCGTAATCCTCTGCTGTCGGGTCAATTAGGCGCATATCTAAGGCCGCCTTACGTGCATCACCCATGATTTTAAGCATGTTGTCTGCACCCTTTTCAGGCTTTCTAGGTAGGTTTTCAGTTCTCCACACCAAAGAACCTTCTGGGTACACCTCATTGCCGTTTTCGTCAATCGTTGCCACGCCAATATAATCAGCCTGTGCATCGCTACGCTCTACAACAATATTTTGCGGCTTGTCGCCTTTAATTTTTGGTGTTCCTAGTGTTTTACCTTCTTTGGCTAATTGGGCGTTAATGTCGTCACGATTCATTACATCGGAAAAACCTAAATAACCCTGCATCAATTCAGGCATGTTCACAAATTTTGCAAAACGGTTAGTTAGTTTGTATTTGCCAGAAGGGGATAGCTCCCAATCACTAACAACTTCGCCAAAAACCTTAGCCCATGCGTCAAATTGATTGATACCTTGCCGTTTTAAACCATCCCAATCTAAATAACGCTGCATGGTAAACATTTCTGCCATAGTGTTAGAGATTGGCGTACCAGTAGCAAAAATAATCTTAGATTTTGGGTTGTTCTGCTGCATGATTTGGATTTTTGCAAATAAATCCTTCGCTTTTTGTGAGCCTTTACCTGTACCAAGTCCAGCCACGTTCTGCATGGCCGTTGTGAACTCAAGATTTTTAAACTCGTGCGCTTCGTCTAGCATGATTGAATCAATACCAAGCTCATGCCAGTAAATATTATCGGTATCCTTATTTTCACGATTAAGAAGGTTTTTCTTTTTCTCCTCAAGTGCCAGTCTGCGCTTACCAATATCTTTAGCGTTGCGCGACCTGCCGCCCTTCTGTGCCTTTAACTCTGCTTCAAAAGCCATAAGCTCGGCAATTTCGCTATCAATAAAGGCTTGCTCTTGTTCTGGTGAAATTGAGATTTTTCCAAAAGATGAGTGAGCAATAATAATTGCGTCATAATCACCGTTTGCGATTTTCGCAATGAACCTTTTACGGTTTGCCTTCTCAAAATCTCGCTTCGTTGCTGCCAAAATATTTGCATTTGGATAGAGTAGAACAAAGTCCTTAGCCCATTGTCCGACCAAGTGGTTAGGTACAACGATTAAAGGCTTATTCACGATGCCCATTCTTCGCATTTCCATTGCTGCAGCAACAACGGTAAATGTTTTACCTGCGCCTACAGTGTGGTCATAGAGTGTGGCTTTAGACTGCACTGATCTCCAAACGGCGTTTTTCTGGTGTGGTCTTAGCTCAATAGCACTATTCATGCCATGAAAAACCAAGTGAGAACCATCAAAGTCACGATTGACTGTTGTATTAAACGTATCGTTATAAATACGCTCTAAGGTTTCTCTCCTTGTGTCATCCTGCCACAACCATTCCTTCCACTCGTTTTTGACACGCTCCACACGCTCACCCGCTTCAAGTGTGGCATCTTGGTTGATTTGACTTGTACCATCACTAAAACGGTCATAAATGGTCGGTTTTGTTCCATTTAATGCGTGTGTAAGAATCGTTTTTGTGTCGGCTCTACTGGTTGAGAAGTTTGACTGTGCCAAAACAGATACGCCAGTCGGGTTGATCTCCCATTTGTTTGAATATTTGCCATATTCAGCCTGCGCGTTTGGCGACTCGGTAATATGGCTCACAAAATCAGCAATATACTTTTCAGGAATCCAGTGTGAGCCTATTTTCACATCAATGTCTAAGGCTTCAATATCTTCTGGGATTACCTTTTCCAAAGCCTGTACGTTTCTCTGGTATTGCGGGTTTTTTTGTGCGCTCTCTTTAGCAATCGCAAGTTTTTGTTTCACGTTGCCAGATAGGTATTCATCACGTACCACATAGCCGTTAATAGGGTCATTAAAGATTAACTCCCCAAGCTCTGCAATAATTTCATCTTCGGTCTTTCCGTATAGCTGCTGCATGGTTTTGGTGTTCACATAACCATGTCTGTTTAATGACTCTGTTAGGGCATCTTGAGCATTACTTACACTTTCAACCAGTGATACTGGTACTTGTGTTCGCTTGGTGAAAATAGCTGCCTTTTCTGCGCTAGGCTTTCTAAATTTCTGCCCTGTTGATTTGGCTACTGCAGCCGATACACCTTGATCATATTTATCTTCAAGTGCTGATAGTTGCGCCCAATTTGGGTCATCACGCATTAAAAGTGCATTGGTGCGATTATTAATAAAACCATGCTCTTTCACAAAAGCATCATAAATTTGGTTTAATTCCTTGCGCGAAGCTTCGATCTGTCTATTGGTTGCATTTTTATCAAGCTGTAGAGTTCTCAACTCAGATAGTTTCTCTGCAGTTTGAATCATGCCGATAGTTCTACTTCTTGCCTTTTCGTTGGCAAATTCAACCTTATTAGACTGCTGTTCACCCATCACATCAGGTAAACGCTCATAAACTTCACCATCAGCATCAATGAATCTTGAGCCAACTTTTACGGCTGAAATATCACGAATAACAGTTTGTCTTACTTCGTCAAAGTCTTGGCTCTGTTCTGCCTTAAAAATATCCTTTGGTAAACGTTCAATCGCTTCATTCAATAGTGCTTGCGTATCCTGTCCATCACGCTTGATTAGTGCTGGCTCACCATCTTGGTACATGCTGCCGTATGCACCAAAATCCCCAAGCATGTTTTCAGGGTGACGTACAAAATACTCGTTTAACGGTACGGTATTCCCATCTTTGTCTTTGTAGTTTTTAACATCAAGCCAAGATTCACCAGTTATGGCTTCACCTTCTGCCCTTTTGCGAAGGAAAATAATATCTGTTGTAACCTGTGTGCCTGCATTAGATAAAAACGCATCATTTGGCAAACGGATAGCCCCTACCAATTCAGCACGATCTGAAATATAAGCACGCTCCTTATCACCAATCTTGTCTAAGAATCTATTTGTCACCACCATAGCCAATACGCCATTTGGCTTAACGCTATCAATAGATTTGGCAAAGAAATAATTGTGTAGGTTGAAGCCATTAATTGCAGGTCTTACAAGATCGGTGATTTTATTAGATGAAAACGGCGGGTTACCTATCGCCACATCAAAGTAATTATCAATGGTTTGGTAATCTTGGAATCCCATAGGTGCTTTAATACTGGCTTCTGGGTATAGGTTTTTAGCAATTGCACCTGTGATATTGTCTAATTCTACGGCGTACAATCTGCTGGCCTTACGCATATTTTTAGGCATAAGTCCAAAGAAGTTACCCACGCCTACGGCTGGCTCTAAAACCCGACCTTGTGAAAAACCAAAATACTCTAAGGCTTTCCACATAGAATGAACAATCTCTGGGCTGGTGTAGTGTGCCGCAATACTGGAATCTACCGCCGCATCATATTCATCTTCGGTTAAAAGCGACTCAAGCTCTGCAACTTCCTTTGCCCAGCCTGTTGAAACAGAACCATCCGCACGCCTAAATGCTTCTGGCAATCCACCCCACCCAACAAATTTAGATAGGGTTTTTTGCTCTACTTTGGTCGCTGGCCGATTCTCAGCTTCAAGTGTCTTAATTACTTTGATTGCTTCGATATTGGCTTTAAATTTGGTCTTTTTGCCACCTTTTGCAATTTCGTTTTCATCAATAACAAAAGCATCTACTGGTGCGTTATCAGCGACAACGGCTTGTTTAGGGTTTAGTCCTCTATTGCTGTCGTTTCCTCTGGTAGAAATAGATACTTCTCCCGAATCATCTCCCATGCTTCGTGTGGAGTCAGCCCCTCTCGTTCCAGTTGGTACACTTCCTCGAATGTCATCTCTGCTGCTTCCTGTAGCTTCTGCTGCAGAATCCCCTTGTTCACGTACTCGCGGTACATCTTCGGTAGGTGTTCCTTCCAGTGTGCCTTCGCTTCTCTCGTCCAGTTGCTTAGTGCTGCCATTGTCTTGCTCCTGTGTTTCAGTCTTTTTCGCCAAAATATCGGCATAGCGTTGTGCGCTGTTTACATACTTCTGTTTTTCATCATTCCATTGACTCGCATTTGATGAATCAACATCAATCAGTTTATCAATAGCGCGCACAATACGCTCGTAATGATTTTTACGCCCTTCTACGTCTTTGGCATCAACCAGACTAGCGTCCTTTGCTGCATGATAGTCTTTTAAAGCAGATTTAATCGCTTCGTTTTTGTCAAAAACTTCATATTCAATTCCGCGACCAGAACCATATTCAAAACCATTTGGCGTTATAGTTACGCTCTCAGAAACAAATACACCCAAAGGGTCTAGGTATGATCTAACCCCTCTTTCATCCTCATAAACTTCATGGCCATACTTGTTTTTGCCTAACAATGTTCTGCCCTTCGGTTTGCTTTCCGTTTTATTCTTGAGTGTTTTTTCAAGCTCAATGGCTAATTTTTCCGCTTGCTCTGCATTTTCTTTATAGTATTTAACGGAAGGCGGGTCATTGATAGCGTCTGCCACTTTTAGGTTGGCATCACGCTCTTTTCTATAATGCTCAATAGCCTTTGAAATATCGCTAAAATCAATATCATCAGCCTTAATAGCTCTTAATTCATCTAAGGCTTGCTGTGCTGGGTCTTTGGTTTGCTTTGGTGCATCCTGTTTGGGTTGCCCATCAACATTAATACTATTGTTGCTTGATGATTTCTTGCGTAAAACAAATTGAGATGGTGCAAGCTCCACAACCGCGTGTGATGACTCTAAGCCATTTTTCTTTAATGCTGTGTTTGCTGCTGACTTATTTGCAAAAGGCTTTCCATCCGATGCGCGTCCAATATCACCCTCTTTGGCTTGCTCATTCTTAGGTTGTAGCGGCTGTTGCTCAACTGGCGTAATTGTTGGTTGTGGTGAGGGTGCTCCAGCATTGGCCGCCTTCACAATGTCTGCAACTTCTTTTAAAACTTCTGAGCGTGGTCTGCCTTTTGCCACTTCCTCATTAATCAATTGTGGTTTGATTTTTGGGTTGTTGATATGAGCATCTTTGATTTTTTCAGCAAAAGTAAATTCTTTGCTAGGTTCTGGTGTAATTGGCTCAACCGATCTCGCTTGTGGTGCTTCTGGTGTGGTTTTTGGTGTGTTGATTGGTGGTACGGCATTTAAATGACCTTCAATCGCTTCATCACTTGCAAGATCATTAACAGATGCTTGTTCATCTGGTGTAGTTGGCTGGACTGGCTCAATCTGTGCTTGGTTTTGCTCTGCCTGTTGTGCTACTGGTGTTTGTGGTGATGCTGACTGGATAGACTTAGGCCGAACCGTAATAAGCCCTTCACCCCGCTTAATAATTTCGTGGCTATCCTGCAGATTGTTTGATTTTAGAAAGTCATTTGCTCGAATGTAATTTGAGAAGGTTTTAGGCTGGCTAAAATCTGCGGCCTGTTCCTCTGGTTGAGTCTGATTTGGTACTGGCGCAACTGGCTCAATAGCTTCTGGTACATCAATGCCAAAATCCCTTAAATTAGGGTCATTTGGTGCTGGCTTGTTGTTTTGTTTAGGCTGATAACCAAAATCAGTTAAGTTCGGGTCGTCTGGAATGATGCCTGATTGCTCTTGCTGAATAGGCTCAAAGGTTTCAGGGTCAAGCTCTGTCGCACCACTGAATAAATCATCTTGAGATTGTAATGATTGCTGTACTTGCTGCTGTACGTGATTATTTACGATGCCTGATAAGCTCGGCTTTTCTAGCTGCTTATAGCGCGGGATAGCCTGAATCATGCTTTGTGCTTGATCTGGCGTGATATTGCCAAGTGATACGGCGTTCATCACTACGTTATGCGCTGCAACTTCATCACCAGTAACAGACAATCTAAATACGTCTGCCAAAATCGGATTACTTTGAATCTCGCTTGCTTCGTCTGGTGTGATTTTTCCTTTGCTCACACTATCCATCACCAGATTGGTAGTGTCGGCCATACCCATGTTTACTGACTTAGGTTGTGGCTGTGCTGGCTGAACCTGTTGCTCTGGTGTTGATTGTTCTACTTGTTCTGGCTGATCTTGCTGTGTTGGTTGAATTGCTGCTTGTTCCGCAAAACGACTTACAAAATAAGGAACGTCTACACCGTATTGTTCGTATGCGCTTTTAACTTTTGCCGCTTCTGTAGCAATATTGCCTAGATTAGTTGTTGCGCTATTAATTGCGTCTTGGTCGCCCAACTGGATTGCGTCTGATAGCTCTTTACGTGCTGCGGCTTCTTCTTGGCGTAAGCGATTGGTCTGGTTGCGTAAATCAGTCGCAACGGACTTAGCTTGATCATTAGGTGTGGCTCTGGATGCAGTCTGCATACCACCCCCCATAATCCCACCTATTGCGGCTTCTTCTAAAAATGCTTTACCAACATCACCCCACTGTACGGATTGGCCGCCAATGTTAGCCGATGCAGCCTGCCCACCGTATTCGCCAATTGCTCCCTGTAAGCCTTCCTCTAACGCTTGCTTGCCTACCATACCCAAAGCCGCTTTGTTGGCTGCTAGGCTTAAATCTGGTGCTAGTTTTGCCATGCCTACGCGCTGCGGTTGCGTCATTTGTCGCTTAACTAGCTCTGAGCTAACCCCACCACCAGCTAAGACTTTACCTATTTTGCTGGTCGGTGCTTTTTTCAGGATGCCAGAACCCAGAACCGCACCAGAAGGCGCGATAAAGTCTAAGCCTGTCATCATTGAACCGTATTTATCTGCGGCGTTTTCAGAAATTAAATCTAGTGCGGTTTTGTGTGCCTGAACTTTGGCTTGATTAATGTCCATGCCAGACTGCACATATTTATTAAATTCTGCTTCATATACTGGATTGCCTTGCATGTGCTTCCATGTTGGAAAGTCACGCTCAAGGTTTGTTGTTGCGTTACGGCGCACTTCGCCATAGTTTTGCGTATGGCCTGCAACCACACCAACGCCCAAGCCGATATATGGTGCTGCAGTAGTTGCACCTAATTTAGCTGCGCCAACTGCCGCCCCACGCGCTGCACCCATAGGCAAAGCCATAGCTGGAACAGATTGCACTGCACCAGATGCCAATTGTGGAATCTTGCCATGCCCGCCAGCCTGTATTTCTTTTTGCATGGTTGAAGTCGATGCTTCATAGCCTTTTCTTAGGTTTTTACCGTATTCGGCTGTTCTGGCCGCGATTGAATCCGTTTCATTTTCACCAATATCACGAACAAAACCAGCCAAGCCTTCAATTGTTGAGCCTACACCTTGACCAAAGGTATTACCGATATTTTCTGCAGTAGATAAGATGGTTTCACCAATAATAGGTAATTTACTACCTGTTTCTGCAGATTTCTTAATAGCACGCTCTGCGCGTTTATCTTTCTCAAAACTCGCGCTGCTTTGACCTGCTTTCGGGATTAAGCCTGCAGATTGCATAACCTGATCGGTCTGTTTGTACCACTCTGCACGCGCTTGTTTAATTGCAACATCATTGGCTTTCTTTGCGACCAATGCGGGTACAATTTTTTCGTTAAACAATCGCTCACGCTGACTGATTACTTCATTTGCATTTTTGCCTTGCTCTGCTGCTTGTGCTGCTATCGTTGAAAAGTGCTGCTTAATATTCACAGTAAAACCTCGTTGTTAGTAGGGTTTACTGTCTGTTGCGGTTGCCAATAATCGGCAAAAATAAAAAATATATATCGTTATGGTTTGAGTATATTTGAAAAGCCATACACTGGCTTTACTTTTGCTGCTGCAATAATTTCTTTTTTAGTGCTTCTGACGCACTCAAATATGAACCACCCATCATATTAGGCTGCGGTAACATTTTGGGTGCTGGCTTTGGTGCTGGCTTACTTTTTCCTTTCTCCTTTTCCGATTTCTCTTTCTCCATGCGCTGTTCCATTGCTTTGATCTGTTCTGCCTTTCGCTTTTCGCGGTCTGCAACATACTTAGGCTTTGGTGCTTCATTTTTTGTTGGTGCTGGTTTGTTGCTTCTTGCAGGCGGCTTAAAGCTTGAAGCCGCATTGTTTAGGCCCTGTGAACCCATAGGATTACGCATAGGAATAAATGCCTGCCCACCTGATTTTTTATCTGCAGCATTGCTGTTTTGATTGGTCAATGAGCTAACATTAACCTCATCAAATACGTTATTAATTTCATTCCCGCTTAGGTTTGATTTTTGCTCAACCTTGCCCTTTGCTGGATTCATGCCGCGATTAATCCACGCACCTGCTTCAACCTTGTTGGCCGCACCGACCAATTCAGCCGCTTTTTGATGCACATATTCTTTTTTGGCTGCAGGTGTCATGGTCATACCAACTTCTGTACCATCTACAACCTGCTGAACCGTTTTAAGAATATTGTCATACGCCATTAAACGCTCTTGGCGGTCTTGCGAACTTGCAAACTTGGCAACATGGGTTTGCACACCAGATAAACCACCAATCACAATGGCTGACGTTTTGTTGCCTAAATCAAGCTCTGTCGTCATGCTGCTGGCAACATTGTTTACAGTCGCAGTAACTTGTTTACCCATGCCTTTGCTGTAATTTGCTGTTGCTTGCGCCTTCTGGTCTGCTTGCGCTTGCTCTCGTTGTTCTGGTGGCAAGTAAGAAGTATTGCCACCTAACAAGCCTAGTGCTTGGTTGTATTTAACGATATGGCCATATACCTGCTGTTTCGCTTCTGGATTTAGATTTAGATGGTCAAACCAGTGGCCTTGACTCCCTGCATCTCTCCATCGTTTAACTGCAGCATCTACGGCTGGCTCACCTGCGTTATAAGCTGCTGCAATAAGTGCTGTATCACCACCATACTTTCCATTTAAGTGATTGATTAAAGCTGCACCAGTTCTAATATTGGTTTGCACATCGTTAATAGGGTCGCCCTGAATCCCAAACTGTCTAGCAAAGCCATGAGCATATTTTCTATTAAGCTGCATGTGGCCATAACTAGAATTGTCATAGCTTGGTACAGCCGCACCGCCAGATTCAATCCCCATCATGGCAATGGTTTTTGTGTATAAGTCTGGATTATTGCTTAAAAAACTCAGCATTGGCGCGTTTTGCTGTGCAAAGGAAATTGCACCTTGCACACCTGACGCAACGGCTTTAGATACATTGCCGCTACCAGTACCACCCGCGCCACCAGCACCGCCATTTTTCCCATAAAACGACAATTCAGAACGATAGTTTGCCCCATCTTGTCCGATTTCAGCGCGATAGTTAGCCCCGCCTTGCCTAATTCCTTCTAATTGCAAGGTGTTAATATGTTTATTATTCTCCTTGCCCACATCGTAACCATATTGCAAGCCTAGCTTACGTTCTTCCCACAATTGTTTTTGTGTTTCCAAAGCTGATTTTGCTTGGTTATCGACTTGTGTTTCATAACTCTTGGTCGGGTCAAGCTGCTGGTAAGTGGCTGCAATAAAGTCATCATATCCGACCTTTTCACGCGCTGTACGAACCAAAGCACCAGTATTTTTATCTACAATGTTAATGTTGGCCGTACCATCATCATTCAGCGTATAGGCTAAAGCTTGGTTTTGGTCAAAATTAGGATTACCTAAGTTATCCTGATTGGCAAAATCCACATAATACTTTGCAGCATTATTAATATCGCCCATCGTTTTAAAATTCTGGTATTGCCCTAAACGCTGTGACAATAGCTCTTTGCGCTTGGCTTCGGCTTGTGCGCGTGCATTGTTTTCAAGCGTGTAATCATTCTGTTTAACAGTTTGCTCATGCAATTTAGCCTGCTGCTGATCTTGTACGGCTTGCCGCCCACGATCATAGTCAAGCTGCTCTTTTTCTTTCGTTTCCTGCTTGTGCGTTTGAAAGCCATGCACAGCTCCTACGCCAGCCGCCGCCGCGATACTACCCCAATCCATCTTGATACCCCCTTAACCTAAGAATGAAGTTTGTACTTGATTTGGTGGACGAACACTTGAAATGTTGTCATAAATCACACCGCTACCAACCTGTGTGCCGTTCAACTTCATGCCTTTGGTCGCGCTTTCAATGCCTGATACTGGCGTGGTTTGTGTTTTGCTAAATAGGCTCTTAATCCCATCCATAGCCTGTTGATTACCTAATAAGCCTTGCGTCATGGTAGAAATACCACCAGAAATGGCCTGTCCAGCCATATTGCTAAGTTGTTGAGCATTATTACTATATTGATTAGATAGGTTGTTCATGCTGCTAGTAACACCATTAGCAGCACCAACAAGTAAGTTATTACCCTGTTGATATACGCCATAACGTCTATCCCATGTTTGTTGATCTGCAAACTGACGTTCTTTGTTTCGTGCATTGGTTACATTACCTGCTGTTGCTACGGCCTGATTTAATGCAAGCTGGCGATTAGCTGACTCTGCACGCCCTGAATTTGGATTAATACCCATGCGCTGCTGTTGGTTGTTTAGGGCTTCTTGCGCGTTCTCAAAGTGAGTTGCTACGTCTGCATTTGCTTCACTGGTCACACGCCCTAAATCTGCTGTTACACCTTTTTCAGCATCCGATACAACTAGATCAATCAATCCACCGTATTGATCTTGATAATCGTTGTAACGCTTCTTTTGGAAAGCAAGCGTATCACGCGCAATCGCATTGGCTTCTTTCTGTACTTTCTTTGCTGATCTGCTGCCAAAAATGCCGCTTACAGCACTGGCAACACCCACACCTACGGCTACCCAAGACATAATTAAATCTCCATGTTTTGATCTTTGCGAAATTGCTCTACTTCACTATCTGGAACAATTAAGTCTTGTTCGATAGTCGCTAAGTCGTCTGTTTCTGCATAATGAACAGTTTGAAATGTTAAGTCCTCAAGGACTACAAATAGGCGTTTTGCGCCACGTTCTGAATGGAATGTGAATGGCGCGGATATTTCTTTAACACCATGCTCTGAATAAACAATTGCTCTACCTGTAAGCACAATGCAAGTGTGGTCGTAACGGTGTGTCTTTCCGATAACGATGCTACCTGCAGGCGAAAACATTTCTCGCACATAGGTTTTGTGCGCGAAATGATGTTTTACTGGCATTTCTGTGTGATGCTCTGCTGGCATCTGGCTGATTAGAAAGTCTTGAAGCTCATGCACACGGCGAATAAAGTCCGCGCCAGTTACGCTTAAAAACTCATTGACTTGCTGTAATTCATTCATGGGTACACCTTTAAATTAGGTGTCCGTTGCGGTTGCCAAAAAAGCAAGAAGTTTGGTTGAGTTATGGTGTTTTTATTTGCTCTGATTATGGCACTAAAATAGGTGCTGGTATTGAGTTAAATTGAGTAGTTAGATCAATTTCAAGTACAGAATACGAATTTGTACTGTCATAAATAGGTATATAATTTACCTCATATTTTTTGGTTGATGTGTAGGTTCTAGTATATGGGTCAGAATAGTAAAACTGATCAAATTTCACAGCAAACTGCTCATAATAGGTATCAACCGCTAATCTTTGAAAAAATAAAGTGGATACTTGGTAAAATATTTTATAAGTAACAGTATAAGGTGTACCAATAGGTACATTTTGCCAATTACCACCAGTAAATTTTCTTGGAACAATACCCAACACATAGGCGCGAGTAGGTTTTTCGTTTCCGTGAAAATAGTAACTTTGGCTATAGTCTAGTGTTGTTCCTTTTGCAACATTTGTTAGGTTGCCGTAAATATATTTCTTCACGCGAAGCATAATATCTTCTGAGGTTAGAATAACCTGCCCTTGCTCGTCATACATTTCAAAACCTGTTGCATGTAGAGAAGGTTGTCGCTTTTCATGGGTAAATTCAAAAAATATCACATCACCATATACATTGTATGACTCTCTAATCTCACCATTAATGTTAGTAAAATTTGGTGTAATAGCTATACTACTTCCTCTTGAATATGGTGCTACCGCATATAGCATATTTGGCTCACAAACAAACTTTTTTGGCGAGTTAAATGCACCAATAACCCTTAGTGTTCTTAGTAGTCTGAAATTGTTGTAATCAGAATCCACCTGTAAAACTAAATTGTCGTTAAAAACCTGAAAAGTGGACATGCTTTAATAAACCCCAACAATAAACCTAAATGGATACCTTGTACTGTTGTTAAAGGCTATATCTGTGGTGTATCCAAAATTAATAGTCAATGTATCCCCAGATAAAGAGTAATCTAGGAATAGGCATGAGAATGGCTCAACATTAATTGCGCTGGTGATATTGTTTCCCATGTGACAGTGCACAAAAGGTTCTAAGCCGCTTAAAAAAGCCTTATCTACAATCACCAGTGTTTTTGTGCGTGTTGTAAGTGTTTCAACAAATACGCCGATAACTTTGGTAATACGATCTGTAATAGATAGGCTGCTGTAGCCTTTTGAATCAAAACACTGTAAACCTTGTGGCATATATCCCCCATTTTTCACCAAACACCAAGTCTTACTCTGATTCTGCCATTGGCATCGTAAACCTCAATCAAATTGTCTTTGATCTCAGTCCTTGCTCCACTGGTCGCGGTACGCAGAACACCAATCTTTGCAGTAATAGCACTTAATTCTGTAAATTGACCTGACATTGCTGAAACAATGTTGGCCTTCATGCGGTCTGCTGCAATACTGCCTGTTGTGATTTTGTCGGCTGAAAGGTTGCCGATTTTTGCATTATTGATACTCCCATCCTTGATGTAGGCTGTATTCATAACAACCTTACCTTGATCAATAATAAATGGGTATGTTAAAACACCATTGGTACTCATCCCAACGGCAAACCTGTCTGCCAGTACAAGGAATTGTGACTCTGTGCCACTTACCCCTAGTGATACACCAGATATTTTACCGCCAGCCTGAACCTTGATTTTCCACTCTGCCTTCAACCCATCAATTGATGACTTGTGTTCTTGAATGCTGGCTGTGTGACCATCTAGTGTGGTTTGCACCGTTTCAATATTTTCTGCTATGGCTTCCTCTAGGTTTGCCCTTGCTGTTGCTTCGCTTTGAACTACGGCTGCAATATCTTCGCCAACTTTAGCCTGCAGGGTGTTGATTTGATTTGACAATGCTTCATCTTGGCTTGCTCTTGTGGTGGATTCACTTAGAATTGCCGCAGAAATGTCACCATCAATCTTAGACTCTAGGTTTTCAATCTGCTCTACCAGTGCTTCATTTTGCGTGGCTCTGGTTGTGGA
>NZ_VPCW01000014.1:0-60553 GCF_013418015.1 Acinetobacter sp. YH12211 | reverse complement strand
TTGGGTGAGTGGATCAAGCAGAATTAGTTGTTGCTGATGTTCTTCACGAATCATCCAGCGTCCCAAAAAAGTATTAAATAAAATGGCCAACAGAACACCAATGATGGTGCTGCCAATCAAGTTATTGATGAGCATGAAATTTTGGAATTCCGCACTGGTAAACGTATAGGGCTGAAAAACGGGCGCATAGGGGATAATATTGCGCAAGGTCAGCAAAGAACCACCGTAAAATACCACCAAGCAGGGAATGGTGCCCCAAAAGATAATGCTGCGTTTAAACAACAATAAGCCTGTAAAAATGGAGCCAATGGTAAATACGCCTGTGAGTACCGTCATTTGACCCAGAAAATAGCCAATACTCATGAGTGAGCTGCTATAAAAGCCTAAACACAGAATTGGAAAATAATAGAGTGTGGTCTGATTTTCAGGAATACGATAGCTGATGACATATAAAGACCAAGGCAATCAGCAAATACAATATTAAACAACCCAATACCCATGGCAGCATGTATGGGGTAAACAGGGGTTGGCTTTGACTGAGCCAAAGTACCACTAAAAAGAGTAAATGAAAGAAAAAAACCAAGCCACTGACGACACGTGATTTTTGGATGTTATTTAAACTGAGGAGATTTTTATACCCTTGAAAAAATTAAAAATTTTTAGCTTTAATAAAGTCGTCATTGTAGAGCTTTCTGGCATAGGCAAGTCCAAACTCTTATTTATTGTCTAATCTAAGCATAATTCAAATAAGTTGAGACAGAAATCATAAAAAATGCCAGTTATCATGTTTTTTTATGATTTTTTCTACTTAGCCTAATATGTAGTCATCCGTCCCAAATCATGTTTAAGTGAGTGAATGAGCCACAAGCAGAGCATGACTCTGCTTGTTGTGCTATTCGTTAGGTCTTAACCTGTATTGCGTAAGCCTGCTGCAATCCCTGCAATACTCACCATGAGGGCATGATCGACAGGGGTATGTTCGGCATGCTGTTCTGCCAAATACAAACGACGACGTTTCATCAATTCTGCCTGTAGCAAATGCAGTGGCAATAAATAAGGTTTACGCACCCGCATCGATTGATCTAGCACATCATTGCTGCTGAGCAATTGCGATTCACCTTTAAGGGTCAGTAAAGTCGTCACAGCATCACGCAGACGTTGACGGAGTTGCTCACCCAGTTGTTTTAAGTCTTCGTCATCGGTCAGGTTAGATTCGTAGTACAGGGCAATATTGCTGTCGGCTTTAGACAACACCATTTCCAGCATATCAATCAAAGTCTGGAAATACGGCCAATCGCTGAGCATTTCATCCAAAGTGGCTTTTTGTCCCTGATCGAGCGTTTGGTTAATTGCTGCGCCTGTCCCTAACCAAGCAGGCAGCATCAAACGGATTTGTGTCCATGCAAATACCCATGGAATGGCACGTAAGGATTCAATTCCACCGCTCACTTTACGTTTCGCGGGACGTGAACCGAGTGGCAACATTTGCAATTCCAGCTCTGGCGTGACAGTGCGTAAATATTTCACAAAATGCGGATTTTCACGCACGGTTTGACGATAGACCTGCACCGAAAGTTCGGTCATGTTATCCATCAGCTCGCGCCATTCTGCTTTCGGCACAGGTGGTGGCATCAGCGTCGCTTCTAAGGTTGCAGCGGTATAGACTTCCAGATTTTGTAAGGCAACCCCTTCAAGCCCAAATTTAAAGCGAATCATTTCACCTTGTTCGGTGACGCGAATTGCACCTGAAATAGACCCTGGAGGTTGTGAGAACAATGCTTGTTGCGTTGGCGCACCGCCACGGCTGATGGAACCACCACGACCATGGAATAAAGTCAGCTGCACAGCATGTTGCTGCGCTACCGCAGTCAGTTCTTCCTGCGCGCGGTACTGTGCCCAGTTGGCAGACATGAAACCTGCATCTTTGGCGGAGTCTGAGTAGCCAATCATCACCTCATGTTTGCCCTGAATATGCTGCTTGTACCAATGCATATTAAATAGGGTATTCATGGTCTGAGCAGCCCCATCCAAGTCTTTCAGGGTTTCAAACAGTGGCACCACACGTAAAGGATGCTGAATGCCTGCTTCTTTTTGCAACAATAATACCGCCAACACATCACTTGGATATTCCGCCATGGAAATAATATAAGCACCCAAACTTTCCTGCGGCTGTGCAGCCAGAGTGCGCATGGTGGCAAATACTTCTTGCACATCGGGATGTTGAATCAGGCTTTGTGCAGGTTCCTGCATGAATTTTGGCAATAACGGACGTTTGCTTTGCAGCTCTTGAAGCAAAAAGTTCTGACGTGCTTGTTCAGTCCATGTTTCAAAATTGCCCAAACCTAAATATTCGGTAATGGCAGAAATGGCTTGACGATGACGTCCCGATTCTTGGCGAATATCCAGTTTTAGTAATTCAATGCCGAAACAATTCACACGATGAATTAAATCCAACAATTTGCCGTTCGCAATGTCTGATAATTGGCAAGCCGTCAGCGAGCGATAACACAGCAATAAAGGCTGTAACAGTTCGTCTTTGCTTTTGATGACCAAACTGTCATCAGCCTCTTTGCCTTGCAGTTTCGCTGCTAACCAGTCGCGGGTGGCTTTTAGGCGTTCTCGGGTGTCGCGTAAATATTCACGGTACGGCTCGGCATGGAAATGTCCCAAAGCATCTGCCAATTCTGGGCTGCATTGCTGAATGGAGAGTTCCCAACGCAGGTTTTCAATATCACGTAAATACAGTTCTGCTGCTTTCCAGCGTGACAGCCACAGCACTTCTTGAGTAACTTTATGAGTGACATTCGGGTTACCATCGCGGTCACCGCCCATCCAAGAGGCGAAACGTACAGGTGCAACGCTCAGCGGTAGGCTTTGTCCACAATGTTCCTGCACAATGCTGTCTAATTCACGCATGAATTTAGGCACTGCATTCCACAGGGTTTGTTCGATGGTGGTAAAGCCCCATTTGGCTTCATCGACAGGGGTTGGGCGATGTTGGCGAATTTCATCGGTTTGCCAAGCCGAGCTGATCAGCTGTTTTAAATCTGCCAAAACTGCCTGACGTTCACGTGGTGTCAGTTTTTGCTGATCCATTTTAAACAAGCAGTCATTAATATCGTCATATTTTTGAATGAGGGTACGACGGCTGACTTCAGTCGGATGCGCAGTTAAAACCAACTCAATTTTTAGCTCGCAGACTTGTTGAAAGAGTGTTTCTGCAGAAATTTGGTTGTCTTTAAACTTGATAAATAAGTGATCTAGTGGGTTTGGAGAAACGCCATTTTCATCAAATTCGCTTTGGCGACGGCTCCGCACCACATGATATTGCTCGGCAATGTTGGCAAAGTTCAAAAAGTGGGTAAAGGCACGGGTGAGCGGTAAGATTTCATCATCTTCCAGACTTAAAAACAGTTGTTCGAGTTGTTTTTCAGCTTCGGCTTGTCCATCGCGCGCGCCTTTAGATAAAGCACGAATTTGTTCGACCTGATTAAACAAATCTTGTCCTGCGTGTAACTTGAGGGTTTCACCCAATAAGTTGCCAAGTAAGCGTACGTCATCGCGTAGAGGAGCATCAATTTGTTGAATCATTCGTTGTTCTCCATGTTCTGTGTTTTTCTACTCTGTTAAGACTATACCCCGATTTAGATACAATCCAAGCGGGCTATCTACAAAAGTTGCATGGATTTTGCGCATCTGAAGTTATAGTGCCAAGTGGCAGTATTTAGGAGAGAAATACAGGACGGAGATATGAGTCAGTTGATCATTCGTATATGTGTAAGGTGAGAGTTAGATTTCGCATGATGAGGCTGCAAAATTAGCTTGCTCAGCCATAACGCAGCATAAAAATACCAATCGCATCTTCAATAATCTTTTGAGATTGTGCAGCATCGGGCACGGCACGTACACCGAGTAAAACTTCATGGTGACGTAAACCATGCAATAAGGAAACGATCAATTCAGTTTGCGTTTTTGGTTCATCGGCCTGAATAAACTGCAATTCTACTGCTTGGCGAAAGAAGCTTTCCCACATCGCGCGAAGTTTGGCATGTGAGGCATTGTAAAACTGCAATGCCAACGGATTTTGCTCCGAGGCCAGTTCCATCAGCAAATGTTCTAATTTAATCGCTTCAGGCATATTGACCAAGTTCAAGGACAGTTTACAGGCTTGGTATAAGGCCTGCTTAAAATTGCTATGTGCAGTCAAGTCCAAAGGTTGTGCTTTGAGCAGACTTTCACAGGTTTCTTCAATGGCACAGGAAAATAGCGTGGCTTTGTCTTGAAAGTGGTTATACACCGTTAATTTGGTCACGCCTGCTTCACGTGCAATCTGATTCATACTAGAACCATGAAAGCCCAACTTTAAAAACAAGTGTTTTGCCGACATTAAAATGCGTTGGCGTTTTTCTAAATCTTTTGGTCGTCCGACATGAATCTGCACACGCTCATCCTAATTTGCATCAGTACAACTGGAAAATGACGCTTCAGTTTTAATTAATGTACCCAGTGGTATATTAATTAAAAAATAATCAATTTAATATAGGGGTTTGCACGCACTTCATAAATGGCTTGCGCTGTAGGCTAAAACTGAGCAGATCAGGCATGAAACGCAGGGAATAGCGAGACTATTACCAAGTTTCATAACGCAATCTGAGAAAGTTTTAGCCACAGCCTTTCAGGACAAGCATATTTTTTACTGCTATTACGTTATGAGTCAGTTACTTAGAATGACTAAGTTTCCTGCCTCATGCCTTATATCAGCTAAAAATATGCGCTGTCGCAAACATAGACGAAGTGTCAGCAAACCCTACCGTATTCTGCCCTAAAAAAAACGTTTAAATAAGAGCAAACCTGATGAACACGACTCAGAATCTCATTGCCAGCCTGATGCTGCTGTGCTGTATCACCCTAATTGGATGCAGCAAGCAAAAAACCGAGGTTGAACAGGAAGTCCCTTTGGTGATGGTGACCCAGCCTAGCAGTTTACATCTTGAGCAAAAAAGCTATGCAGGCGAGGTGCAAGCACGTCAGCAAACGGCTTTGGCATTTCGGGTTGCAGGGCAAGTTACACAGCGTTTTGCCGATGTGGGAGATCAGGTCAAAGTTGGGCAAGTCTTAGCAAAACTGGATGTGCAAGATGCCGCATTGCAGCTCAATGCCGCGCGTGCGCAACTCGAAAGTGCGCAATCTGCTGCAAAAGTTGCCAGTGATGAATTGCAGCGTTTTCAGCAATTGTTACCTATGAATGCAGTCAGCCGCTCGCAATATGATGCAGTCAAAAACCAGTATCAACATGCTATGGCACAGTTGAAACAGGCACAGTCCAATTATGCAGTTAGCAGCAATCAAACTGACTATAACCAGTTACGTGCCACAAAAAATGGTGTGATTACCGAACGTAATATTGAAGTCGGGCAGGTTTTAGCGGCAGGGCAGGTCGCTTATCAATTGGCGATTGATGGGGAACGTGAAGTCGTGATTGGCGTACCTGAACAAGCGGTGGGTGAAATTCGAGTCGGGCAAGAGGCAACGGTAAGTTTATGGTCACAACCCGATACCCGTTTTGCAGGCACGGTTCGAGAAATTTCCCCTGCGGCAGATCAGTCGCGTACTTTTAAAGTCAAAGTGGCTTTACGTGAAGGCAATGCACAGATTCAATTGGGGCAAAGTGCGCGGGTATTTCTGACTCGCCAAGCCAATCAGGGTTTATATGTGCCTTTATCTAGCGTGTCGGCAACAGGGCAACAAGCTTTTGTTTTGGTCTTACAGCCAGACTCAACCGTGCGCCAAATTCCTGTTACATTGGGCGCTTATGGACGGGATAGCGTGCCTGTACTCAGGGGCTTGCAGCCGCAAGACTATGTGGTGATGGGTGGGGTGCATTTACTGCGTGATCGACAAAAAATTCGCCCGATTAACCGTGACAATCAAGCTGTACAGGCAGTCAATCCAACAGCTCAGGCAGCTTCTGCGGCCACACAGACGGAGCGTTAAAATATGAATTTTAACTTATCCGAATGGGCGCTGAAAAATAAGGGTTTAGTGGTCTATTTGATGCTGTTGTTGGGCATTGTTGGTATTTTTTCCTACTCTAAACTGGCACAAAGTGAAGATCCGCCGTTTACCTTTAAAGTGATGGTGATTCAAACCTATTGGCCAGGAGCGAGTGCCAAAGAGGTTTCCTTACAAGTCACTGACCGTATTGAAAAAGAATTGATGAGCACGGGCGATTATGAACGCATCATGGCCTATTCGCGTCCGGGCGAGTCCATGGTGACTTTTATTGCCAAAGATTCTATGCGCTCCAGCCAAATTCCAGATGTTTGGTACAAGGTGCGTAAAAAGGTCAATGACATTCGCCATGAACTGCCACAAGGGGTACAAGGCCCATTTTTTAATGATGAGTTTGGCGACACTTTTGGCAATATTTATGTGCTGACAGGCGCAGACTATGACTACGCCACCCTCAAAGAATATGCCGACCGTTTGCAGCTACAATTACAGCGGGTCAAAGATGTAGCCAAAGTTAATTTGGTGGGTTTACAAGATCAAAAAATATGGATTGAGTTATCTAACACCAAAGCCGCGCAACTCGGTATTCCTGTTACCGCGATTCAGCAAGCCTTACAACAACAAAACAGCATGGCAAGCGCAGGTTTTTTTGAAACCCATTCAGACCGTATTCAGGTGCGTGTCAGCGGTGCGTTGCACAGTGTCGATGAGTTGAAACAAATGCCGCTGTTGGTGAATGGCACCACCATTCAACTGGGCGATGTTGCCGAGGTCTATCGTGGGTTTAGCGAACCTGCTCAACCGCGTATGCGCTTTATGGGCGAAAATGGCATTGGCATTGCGGTGTCGATGCGTAAAGGCGGTGATATTCTGGCTTTGGGTGAAAATCTGGAAACAGAATTTGCCCGTTTGCAAAAAACTTTGCCTTTGGGCATGCAACTGCAAAAGGTTTCTGATCAGCCTGTTGCGGTAAAACACAGCGTCAATGAATTTATGAAAGTGTTGGCTGAGGCGGTGATTATCGTGCTCTTGGTCAGCTTCTTTTCACTGGGTTTTCGCACGGGCTTGGTGGTGGCATTTTCCATTCCACTGGTCTTGGCGATGACTTTTGCAGGTATGCATTTGTTTGATGTCGGACTGCACAAAATTTCACTCGGTGCGCTTATTTTAGCCCTCGGATTGCTCGTGGATGATGCCATTATCGCCATTGAAATGATGGCAATTAAGATGGAGCAGGGCTATAGCCGCTTGCAAGCCGCAGGTCATGCGTGGCGTACCACTGCTTTCCCTATGCTGACAGGGACATTGATTACCGCGGCAGGTTTTTTACCCATTGCCACAGCAGCCTCAAGTACAGGGGAATATACCCGTTCAATTTTCCAAGTGGTCACCATAGCTTTGGTGGTGTCCTGGTTTGCTGCCGTGCTATTCGTGCCGTATCTGGGCGATAAATTATTGCCAGATTTTCAGCGTCATGCACAGCGAGCGCCGTGGTATCAACGTCTTTGGGCGCGTGTACGCAAACAAGCTGAACCGCAGCCTGTGCTACAGCACGCAGGTGAATTACACGACCCATATCAAACCCGCTTTTATCAAGTGTTTCGTGGATGGGTTAATACTTGTGTGCGCTATCGAAAAACCGTCATTGCAGCGACCGTGGCCATTTTTGTCCTATCCATTGCCATGTTTAAATTGGTACCACAGCAATTTTTCCCACCTTCCAATCGGGCAGAAATTTTAGTCGATTTAAAACTTGAAGAAGGTGCGTCTTTAACAGCCACAGAAGCAGCCGTTAAAAAAGTTGAAAAGTTCTTGGCGCAACAACAAGGCATCGACAATTATGTAGCCTATGTTGGCACAGGTTCGCCGCGTTTCTATTTGCCTTTAGATCAGCAATTGCCGCAGGCCAGTTTTGCCCAATTTGTGGTATTGGCATCGTCTTTAGAAGACCGCAATGAAATTCGCCGTAATTTATCTGAACAAATTCGCTTGTTATTGCCAGAGGTGCGTACTCGCGTGTCATTATTGGAAAATGGCCCACCAGTGGGTTATCCATTGCAATTCCGCGTGTCAGGAGAAGACTTGGCACAAGTGCGACAATGGGCACAGCAAGTCGCAGCCACCATCAGTGCCAATCCAAACAGTACCAATGTGCATTTAGATTGGGGTGAGCCGAGCAAAGTCATTCAATTGCAGATTGATCAAGACCGTGCCCGTCAAATGGGGGTGTCGAGTCTGGATTTAGCTAACTTCCTTAATAGCTCTATCAGTGGCGCGGCTATTAACCAGTATCGTGAAAAACGTGAACTGATTGAAATCCGTTTACGTGGTGATCAAACCGAGCGCCTAGATGTCGCATCTTTAAGCAGTTTGGCTATACCGACTTCACGTGGAACATCGGTGCCGTTGGCGCAAATTGCACAAATTGAATACCGTTTTGAAGAAGGCTTAATTTGGCATCGTAACCGCTTGCCGACCATTACCGTACGTGGTGATATTCGTAGCAATTTGCAACCTGCAACGGTGGTGGCAGAACTGTCTGAACCGATGGCGGCCCTGCGTGAAAAGTTGCCAAGTGGCTATTTAATTGAAGTGGGTGGCACGGTTGAAGAATCGGCACGTGGGCAAAAGTCAGTCAATGCAGGCATGCCATTTTTCCTTGCCGTGGTGATGACTTTGTTGATGATTCAGCTGCGTAGCATGTCCCGTGCATTCATCGTGTTTTTAACTGCACCGCTCGGCATTATTGGCGTGGTATTGTTCCTGTTGCTGTTTAACAAACCCTTTGGTTTTGTGGCGATGCTCGGCACCATTGCCTTATCGGGCATGATCATGCGCAATTCTTTGATTTTAATTGATCAGATTGAGCAGGATATTCGGGCTGGGGAATCGCAGTGGGACGCGATTATTAACGCTACGGTGCGCCGTTGTCGTCCAATTGTACTGACCGCTTTGGCGGCAGTATTGGCCATGATTCCACTTTCTCGCAGTATTTTCTTTGGCCCGATGGCTGTGGCAATTATGGGTGGATTAATTGTCGCGACTTTATTAACTCTGTTCTTTTTACCTGCGTTATACGCACAGTGGTTTAAAGTGAAAAAAAATCCACATAATCTGTAAAAGTGACATAATAACGGGTGCGAAATTTGGAAAATTTCAATATAGTAGCACCTTATATTTTTCAGCCTTTGCATACGTTACAGCATGCGCCAGATTAAAAAATAAAGCATGGCACAGATGGGGTTAAATCACATTATGAAGCAAGATAACTTGGTAAAGTTTCGCCGGTCTGTCGCGATCTCTTACGTGTTGATGTTTTTTGCTTTATTTACTGTGGTGAGTGGTGCATTGGCGTATTGGTATGCACGAAAAGTGATTGTGGTCGATAGCACTGAAGTCTGGTTACAGGCACAGGCTTTATGGATCATGCGTAATGTGGTGATTTACAGTGTATTGGCATTGTTTGCTGCATTGTGGTTTATTCCATTGGCCTTCTTTCCTTGGGATGCCTTTTTATGGGTCAAAGCCTGCACCGTAGCAGGTGTGGTCTTTGCCGTGATTGCCTTCTTATTTTTAATCAATGCTTGGATTAAAGGGCTATCCAAATTTTTGAAAAATAAAGCTGTGTTCTAATGGCTTGAACTTCATCTAAAGCACTTCAGCTAAAATTTTTAACAGCTTTCCCTTGTAAAACTCAGTTTGACCCCAATTTCACACATCAGTTCAGTTTTAATTAGAATTCCGTGAGGAGCATCGCCAGACATGGCTAAACGTGATTATTATGAGGTTTTGGGCGTCTCTAAAACCGCTAGTGATGATGAAATTAAAAAAGCCTACCGTAAGTTGGCGATGAAATATCATCCAGACCGTAACCCGGACAATCCTGAAGCTGAAGAGAAGTTTAAAGAAGCTTCAGAAGCGTATGAAGTTCTGTCAGACAGCGAAAAACGCAGCATGTACGACCGTATGGGCCATCAAGCCTTTGAAGGTGGTATGGGCGGTGGTGCTGGCGGCTTCGGTGGTTTCAGTGCGGAAGATATTTTCAGCCAGTTTGGGGATATTTTCGGTGGAGCCTTTGGTGGGGGGGGGCGTGGCCAGCAACGTCAACGCCGTGGTTCAGACTTACGCTATGTGATGGAATTGACGCTTGAAGAAGCAGTCAAAGGCGTTAAGAAAACCATCACCTTTACAGCACCTGCGCCATGTGAAGCTTGTGATGGTAAAGGCTCAGAAAATCCAAATGATGTTGAAACCTGTCCAACCTGTCATGGTGCGGGTCAAGTACGCATGCAGCAAGGTTTCTTCTCGGTACAGCAAACCTGTAGCACTTGTCGTGGTCAGGGCAAAATTATCAAGAACCCATGTAAAAAATGTCATGGTTCGGGTGTGTCAGATCGTCAGCAAACCCTTGAGGTGACCATTCCTGCTGGCGTGGACAATGGCGACCGCGTACGCTTAACAGGTAAAGGTGAAGCCATTCGTGATGGTCAATCGGGCGACCTATATGTAGAAGTGGTGGTGCGCGAGCATGAAATCTTCCAGCGTGATGGTGCTGATCTGTATATGGATGTACCTGTCAGCATTGCCGATGCTGCTTTAGGTAAGGAAATTGAAATTCCGACTCTAGATGGCCGCGTGAGCCTGAAAGTGCCTGAGGGAACACAGACGGGTAAATTATTCCGTTTGCGTGGTAAAGGGGTAAAACCTGTGCGTACCAGTATGCAGGGCGATTTGCTCTGCCGTATTGTGGTGGAAACACCTGTGAATTTAACGGCACGTCAGCGTGAATTGTTAAAAGAATTACAGACGACGATGGAAGGTGAGGGCAGTCAGTCATCACCAAAGAAGAAGTCTTTCTTTGATCGTTTGTTTGATTAAGGAAACTTAGATTAGGTATGTCGAAGCACAACCTGATCTAAACTCAAATAATAAAGGCGATCTTGAAGATCGCCTTTGTTGTATCTGCTGTACTCTTATTCGACTTCAGGTACATCAATCTCTAAAACATCCACCATTTCAGTGGTTGCTGTTTCAACGATAGTTTGTGGTTGTGCGCTTGCAACAACCCCATGTTCTGCTGCTGTTTCTTCAAGTTCAGGTGTATCAACTTCAACAGCAAGCGGTTCTTGTAGTGTCACGCTAATACGGACTTTGGACAGGCTTTCTAGCGTATCCCCTTCTTGAAGTGCAGGCTCTGCAAATACAGATGCTGTGCTCATGCCCAACAATAATGCCAATACCATGTTCTTCGAATGCATGTAAATCCCCTTTAATTTTTGCAGTTGTTATCATTCGTGCAGGCTAGTCTGCGCATACAAGTTTGCAAATTTGTGAAATAAAAATAAAAAATGAGCATTTTCAGATAAATTTTTAGCATCGCTTTGATAAAAGTTTGCCTGAGATATTTAAAGCGATCATCAGCAGCCCAGTCACAGTTGCTTTCCGATAAAAATAAACCCAGAAACTTGGCAGACAAACTTAGTCTAGGCAGCGAGTTTTGATATAGTAAGCACAATTTAGAATCTATTTTAGGAATATGCTATGTCAGCAACTCCACGCATTGGTGTATTAGGCGCAGGCGGCCGCATGGGACGCATCTTAATTCAAGCTGTTCAAGAAGCAGGCTACCAATTGGCTGCCGCAGTAGAGCGTCCAGAAAGCAGTTTATTGGGTGCAGATGCAGGAGAGTTGGCAGGTGTAGGTACACTCGGTGTGAAAGTCGTGGGCAGCCTAGAACAAGTATTAGCTGACTGTGATGTCGTAATCGACTTTACCGCACCCGCCGCCACAGCACAGCACTTAAAACTTTGTCGTGAAGCAGGCGTGGCGATTGTGATTGGCACCACAGGCATGAATGATGAACAAAAAGCACTCTTAGAAGAATCGGCTCAACAGACCCCAGTGGTGTATGCCGCCAACTATTCAGTTGGGGTAAACGTATCTATTAAACTGCTGGAATTGGCAGCCAAAGTCTTTGGTGATAGTGTAGATATTGAAGTGATTGAAGCGCATCATCGTCATAAAGTCGATGCACCATCAGGCACGGCATTGATGATGGGCGAGGCCATTGCAGCAACCTTAGGTCGTGATTTAAAACAAGACGCTGTTTACTGCCGCGAAGGACACACAGGGCCACGTGAGCGTAAAAGTATAGGTTTCCAGACCATTCGTGGTGGCGACATTGTGGGTGAACATACTGCGATGTTTATTGCCGATGGCGAGCGTGTGGAAATTACCCACAAAGCCACCAACCGCATGAACTTTGCTGCAGGTGCCGTGCGTGCTGCAGCGTGGGTGGTGGGACGCGAAGCGCGTAAATACGATATGAAAGATGTTCTTGGATTTAACGATATTCAGGTTTAAAAACTGCGCAGGAATCCGAAATAGATAAAAACTACTTGAACAATTTTCAATCTACCGCTAAAACTAGGGTCTGATGTCATGGATGATGACGCATCAGACCCGATCTAAAACTAAAATAAGATGCAAAATAAAATGAAAAAATCGCTGCTGATGCTTGGGTTAAGCACCTGTATTTGTGCGGCCTCTGCACAAAATATTGAACATGCCAAACTGAGCATACATAAAAACAATATTAAAGTCTGGACCTTCCAACAGCAGTCTAGCCCTGTGTTTGTGTATAAGGCTGAAACCACCTTCAATGTACCTTTAGAAAAAGCTGCTGCCTTAATTTTAGATGTTGATCATGCCGTGAAATGGGTGCCTTATGTGGGCAGTGTCAAAGTCTTATCACGCGATGACCAAAAAGGTGAGTTCTTGCTGTATATGGTGCTGGATTTTCCTTTTCCACTAAAAGATCGTGATTTAGTGGTCAAAGGTAAAATGAGTAAAGATGCACAAGGTATTATCAGTATTCAAAATAAAGCCATTGAGGGGGGCTATCCCTTGAACCCAGATTATGTGCGTATTCAAGATTACGAAGGCGACTGGACCTTTCAAAAACTGGGCAATCAAAAAGTCAAAGTCAGTACCTATGGCTATGCAAACCCTGAAGGCTCGATTCCTTTAAGTTTTGTGAATATGTTTGTGCAGCAGCAACCGTATCAAATGCTGCAAAAAATGAAAATTGAATTAAGCAAAAGCGGTAGTTTTAAGGCATTGCCTGAAATTTTGCGTTAAATGGTTGAGTTGCGCTGAATTTTTAATCTTAGAAAAATGGATGAAATCGGTGTCGATCTCATCCACGAAGTATTTCGGTCTAGCGGGTAGACTTAATAAGAAAATAATCCTTTTTCTAAAGGAAATTCAATGCCAATCGATGCACCGCCATCATTGCCATGCACATCTGAATCGCTAATCCAGCCATTCAGTTTAAGTGGAATATCTGGGCGTAAATAGTGTGTCCAAGTCAAATCCAAAGCTTTTAACTGATCTTTTTCTGGGAAAGCTTGGTTGGTTTCACCTCTCGCACGTCGATTAGCCGCCTGATCAAATTTGGCAAACAACATACGCGCATTCACGCGGTTCATACGATCAAAACGAATATCACCACCGAATGAAATCATTTGTCCATCACCGCCAATAGCATGCGCTAAAGGATAGCCATGTTGGTAGAAACCATCGGTATAGGTGCTGTGATTATAAGTGATACCTTGTGCATTACCGTTGGTACGGGTGTCAGCCCATTCGGTATAGAGTTGGAACGGCATATTCTGATAGCTTGATGAATAGTCTACCCCAGCCAAATACATTTTTTTTGAAGGTAAGCCGCCTGCTTCATCTTCACCAGCATATTGTGCATAGACGCCCATTGGCACTTGTAGCAATGGCTGTAGGTTCAAACGCGCATCAAAGCCTGCCACTTGGTTAGAGGGGTCAGGTTCGCCAGTACCACCATTGTCTTTATTGCCAACAAAAGCATCCCAAAGTGAGTTCAAGCTTTCTGGACGATCTTCACCTCCCCATTGAAAGGCACGTGAAGCACCCAATTCTAAATAAGGCAACGGTTGTGCAGTGACACGTAAACCAATCAATTTGGCATCGGGTACAGCATCATAATCATGCAACTGACCTGCAAAGGCCTGATATTGCCATGGGCCAATCCATGACAACCATTTGTTGCTGAATGCTTGTTGTTCGGCACGTTGCATAGTCACGCCGTAAACTGGGCGGCTAGCATCCCCACGAATTAAACTGCCGTCATGTGCAGGCCCCCAATAGGTTGGAATTTGCCCTGCAATCAGCCATTGGTTCCAAAGTTTGGCTGCAATATAGGAACCTTCAACATTGACATCTTGACCGTTATCAATTTGTGGGTCTTTTTCTGCATTGACCCGAATTTTAGCATCCCAGTATTGATTGCCTGCATTGAGTTCCAAACCTGCTTGATATTGCGCTTTTTGTTGGTCGCCAAAGGCTTGTGGAATATTTTTTTGATCTGTTTCTGCAAAAAGCGAGGCTTTGAGCAGTTCGTTATTGGCATTTAAATGTGCCACCACTGCATCGATGACTTTTTGTTGATTGTTGTTGCTGACTTTGGCTTGAGAAAGTGCACGTTGAATTTCATCACCACTCATAGGCCAAGTTGACGTACTAATTTGAATCACACCTTGCTGATTTAGCCAGTTTAAATCGGTACGTAAGTTTTGGTTATTTAAGACAATGCCTTGGGCAAAGGTTAAGGATGAGCTTAATGCCAGTGTCGCCAGCAGCGCTTTAGGTGCAAACATGCTTATATATTCTCAGCGTTTATAAACTGTAACCAAGATAGGTTTTTGAGTGGATTTTTGCAATGTGAATTGTTGAGTATTGTTGTAAATTTCAACAGAAAATTATTCTGTAAAAGGTGGTGGCTAGCACAAGTAAGGGCTTTGTAATGAATGTTCCTCCCTTTTTAAAGGGAGGCTAGGAGGGATTATCAGCGTGTTGACTTAAAATCACATTTTCAATCGTTTGGACGACTGCATCGAGTTCATGCAAAATTTGTAAATTGTTAAATCTTAACACCGTTAAATTTAACTGTGTTAAAGCCTGATCACGTAATAAATCATACTTTAAGCCTTTTTCGTTCAAATGTTGGCTGCCATCGCATTCAATAATTAAACTTGCCGCAGGACAGTAAAAATCTACAATAAAATTCAGAATAGGCTTTTGCCGATAAAACTGTAAGCCCAAGATTTGTTTTTGACGCAGTCGTAACCAGAGTTTTTGTTCTGCTTCGGTCATATTGTTTCTTAACTGTCGTGCGTTATATTTTAAATTTTTGTTATAGGGTTGCATGGTTTTTATTCTTTGTTTTAAAAAGTGGTTTATTTTTAATTAGCTTTCTTGTGACATACATAGCTCATATAGCTCATCTTTTTAGATTTTTTTAATCCCCCTCCATCCCCCTTTTTCAAAGGGGAGGCTAGCACAAGCAGAGGCTTTGTAATGAAACATTCCTCCCTTTTTTAAAGGGAGGTTAGGAGGGATTTTAACGTTGGTGGCTTTTGCTATATATAGCTCACCTTTGACTAAGGGGAAAGCCTAGCACCAGCAAAAAGGGTAGATTGAATAAATCAATTCTCATCCTTAGTGGCTTTATAGGCATAAGCATAGTTATAACCATAGCCATAACCACCCGCTTCACGTTGAATATCATTCAAAATAAAGCCGTTGACTTTCACGCCAGCCTGTTCAAAGCGGTTAACAGTCAGTTCAAGCTCTTTCATTTGAGTCTTGGCATAACGTGCCACCACCAAATTCACACCCGCATATTGTGAAATAATAATCCCATCGGTGACGGCAAGAACTGGCGGGGTATCAATCAGAATATGGTCAAACTGGCTAGACAAGTGCGTGAGCATATCTGCAAATTTTTGCGTACTCAACAACTCTGACGGATTAGCAGGGCTTTTGCCGCGACTGATGATGCTTAAATTTTCAACCTCAGTACTGCGTACAATACTGCCTAACTCTTGCTGACCATTCAGGTATTCGGTTAAGCCAGGCTTAGGGTCATAATTAAAGTATTTGTGCATATAACCACGACGTAAATCGGCATCAATCAATAATACGCGCTTATCACTTTGCGCCAAAATGGTGGCTAGGTTAGTTGAAATAAACGATTTACCCGACTCCGGTGCAGGGCTAGAAATCATAATGATATTGTTTTTGGCACTGCTTAAAGCAAAATGAATGGCAGTACGCATGCTGCGCAGGCTTTCAATGGCAATATCATTACTATTTTTAACCGCAAGAATAGGAATATTCTTTTTCTTTTTCAGAAGTTTAGTGTACGTTTCTTGTGCTTTCGAGCGTGGCACAGTGGCATAAACAGGTAAATCCAGTTCATTTTCAATTTGATTCGAGTCTTTAATACCTGAGCGCAACATATTACGCATAAGTGCAAATAAAAGACCAATAAACGTTCCCATAAATAATGAGATAACGAGAACTCTCATTTTTTGAGGTTTAATAGGTGCAATAGGTTCAACAGCTTGGTCTACAATTCTTACGTTACCAATTTCACCTGCTTTCACAATGCGCAGTTGTTGGTAAGAGTTAAGCAAGCCTGTATACAGCTGTTGTTTGACCTCTACTTCACGGAATAGTTGTAAATATTGGCGTTGTAATTCTGGCAAGCGTTTAAGGGTGCCATCTAATTCTGCAATACGTTTATTAATCACATCCAATTGTGCATTCATTTGCTGCATAGCTGGGTGTTCATTAGTGTATTTAGCTGAAGTTTCTGCGATTTGTTGTTCAAGAGACGCTTTTGTGGTTTCAAGGCTAATACTTTGAGAAATATAGAGATTTGATTCTTGTGTAACATCGACCGTATTATATTGTTGGCGGAATCGGTTAAATTCACGTTCTGCCACATCTAACTGTTGTTGCAGTTCAGGGAGTTGATCTTCCAAAAACTTTAAGGTTTGTGCCGTTTCTGCAGTACGACGCTCAATATTTTGTTGAGTATAGGTTATTAGAATAGCGTTGAGTACCTGAGTAATATTTTTTTTATCAACACCTTGATAGGTTAAACTAACAATACCTGCTCCTTTCCCTTTTTCTGAAACTTGGTATTGAGATAACAAAGATGTAATAGCAGCAGGTAAACTTTGTTTACGTATATTATAACTTGTATCAAAATGGTCTTGACTAAAAATAGCGACTTTCCATCCCCCAAATTCAGACTGTAGTTGACTGACTTGGTTTAAAGGTGCAGAAAAAACCACCTTTCCGGTTGCTACATCAGTCAGGCTGTATTTGCCTTGTGCAAATTTTAAAATTAAATTTTTATCTTGAAAGTATTGCGGTATATCGAACTGGCGAATATCAAAACTTTTTTGATTGTCTTTAAATAGGACTGATTGAGATGAATATTCACTGACATATTCATGCTTGGCAATTAAACGACTCCAGAAACTGTCTTCTGTACCCGAAATGCGAATATTTAAATTCAGATGATCAATCACGCTACCCAAAACTAAACGTGATTTTAAAATTTCAATTTCTGCTTGAGCTGGCGAGTCTTGATCAATTGCTGTGGCTAAATTTGCGGATAGGACTGAGGAAGCCCCTTTATTGCTTTCAACTTGAATGAGAGCATCAACCTGATAGATATTTGGTGAGGTTCTTAAATACAGTAAAGCGGAAACGATACTGAGTAGAACGCAAAGGGTAATCAGTTTCCATTGCGCAATTAAGGAAAAAAATAATTCCTTTAAATCAATGCTGTCTTCGGTGTTGGCGGTTTGGCTCATAGTTTAAATATCAAAAAAGTAGAATTTAAAAAAAACTAGAATATCAAGGAACTAGATATATTTTTTCCAGTCGGCAATGCAGGCTTGAATTAACGCGCAGGTCTCATCAAATACGGCCTGATCGTGCTGATAGGGGTCAGCCACGTTTTTACTTTGCCAGTGCCCCAATCTAAAGGTTTTGCCTTTGGCAAAGGGCCAGGTTTGTTCCACATGCTTTTGTTGATTTTGGCTCATCACCAAAATCAGGTCGGCTTGTTTAATTAAGTCTGCATTGAGTTTTTTTGCCACGTGTGGACTCATGTCAATGCCGTGACGTTGCATACATAAACGGGCTTTGTCATCGGCTGCATGACCCACCAAGCCTGAAATACCTGCAGATTCAATCTGTAAGTGTGGGTACTGCTGTTTTAAAAAGTATTCTGCCATGGGGCTACGGCAAATATTGCCAATACACACCACCAAAATGTGATTAATTTTCATTAATTCCCCAAGCGTTCAAAACCAGAAATAGCATTAGAGAATGGGACAATTTGATTAATAATACGTTGCCAGCGCACTAAACCTGTCGCATCAACATAAACAATATCATTGCTGCGCATTTTAAATTGATTGGCAAGACCAAAGTCTCCTATGCTGGTCAAGTCAAGATTATAAATTTCGGTCATTTGATTGTTTGGTTGGTAGCGTACTACATAAATTTTGCTGCGGCTTGCCGTAAAAGGATTGACACCTAAACTTTCACCCAAAACATCGCCTAAACTCATACCTCCTGCACGCATAGCTAAAGCGTGGTTTTTTCCAGCCTCACCCATCACGTATACTTTTTGATCTTCTCTGGCATTGACGTAAATGGTATCGTTAGCCTGAATAAGTAGATTATGTAAAGAATATCCAGCCCTTTCTAATTCGATACTGTTAAGGATGTAACTTCTTCCGTCACGAATTAAAGTAATCGAAGCATTGTCACCTTGCTGGGCATTAATACCACCCGCCATACCTAAAGCATTATATATACTGACAGGCTGGTCTGTTAAATAATATACACCACTCTGCCCAATATTCCCTTGAACTGAGTAGCGTTGTCCTTGATAAGAGGAGACTCGAGCAATCACATCTGGGGTTTTTAAATAACGGGATAATTGACCGCGAAGTTCACGGTTAACTTGGCCTAAAGATTTACCAGCAGCTTTATAGCGGCCAATAATCGGAAACTGAATATAGCCGCTTTGGTCAATTTGATAACCATTTTTAGCGTCAGCATTACTTCCCGAAATTTCAGGATATGCCCATAAATAGATAGAGAGAATATCGCCTGAACTTAAGGTGTATTGACGCTGTGGTGTATGAAATAAATGCGCATAGTCTTGTTGAATATTGTGAACTGCAGGCTGCACCGCAAGCATTGAGTCTTGGGTGAGTTTAATCACATTGACCGCTGTGCCCAAGTCGGTGGTATAGACCCCTTCATTTGGTAAGTCATAGGTTTGTAAACCAGAGGTGACAGCGCACCCCGTAGTGGCAATGCCACATGTCAATAAAACAGCCAGTTGAAAGTGTTGCACGCGAGATTCCATTATTAATTTTTTAAAATATTTTAAATCAATTGCTGCCATTTTACCGAACTTGTGAAAGAGGTATATAGCAATTTGTAACCATTTTGCAAATTTGGTAGAATCTTAAAGTAGAAAAGAGAACTCTTAAAAAAATTATGAAGTTATTCTAAATAGAAAAAGTGTATATTCACAAAAATTATACATTACAATCTTTTTCGCGTCATTTGAGCACAAATCTCAATAGAAATTTCATAAATTTCTGCTAGTATTCCTGCCGAAAGGTTCTCTCTTTATAAAATACAGATATAAATTTAAGGCGCTAAAATGCTACAACTCTCTGAGCTAAAAATTGCCGTTATTGGTTTAGGTTATGTCGGTTTACCCTTGGCTGTGGAATTCGGGAAAAAATTGACAGTGGTGGGTTTTGATATTCATCAAAAACGTATACAAGAATTACAAAGTGGGCAAGATCACACCTTAGAAGTGTCACCAGAAGAACTTAAACAAGCGACACATTTAAGTTACTCAGCCAATTTAGATGACTTACGCAGCTGCAATTTTTTTATTGTGACTGTTCCAACACCTATTGATGAATTTAAACAACCTGATTTAACCCCACTTATTAAAGCCTCTACCAGTATAGGGAAAGTGCTTAAAAAAGGCGATGTGGTGGTGTATGAGTCTACCGTTTACCCAGGTGCAACTGAAGAAGCTTGTATTCCAGTTTTGGAACAAGTGTCAGGCTTAAAATTTAATCAGGATTTTTTTGCAGGTTATAGCCCAGAGCGGATTAACCCTGGCGATAAGCTACACCGAGTCACCAATATTTTAAAAATCACTTCAGGCTCTACTCCAGAAGTAGCAGATTTTGTAGATCAGGTTTATAACTTGGTGATTGAAGCAGGTACTCATAAAGCCGCGAGTATAAAAGTGGCTGAAGCCGCTAAGGTCATTGAAAATACCCAGCGTGATGTGAATATTGCTTTAATTAATGAATTGGCAGTGATCTTTAATAAGTTGGGTATAGATACTGAAGCCGTGTTGCAGGCTGCGGGAACCAAGTGGAATTTTTTACCTTTCCGTCCTGGTTTGGTCGGTGGGCATTGTATTGGGGTAGACCCATATTATTTAACCCATAAAGCACAGTCTATTGGTTATCATCCTGAAATTATTTTAGCGGGCCGTCGTTTAAATGATGGTATGGGCGCTTATGTGGTGACTCAGTTAGTTAAAGGGATGATTAAAAAGAAAATTCAGGTAGAAGGTGCTAAAGTTTTAGTCTTGGGCTTAAGTTTTAAAGAAAACTGCCCAGATATTCGTAATACCAAAATTATTGATATTGTGACTGAACTGAAAGAATATCAAATAGATGTAGATGTGTATGACCCTTGGGTAGATGTGCAGGAAGCCGAGCATGAATATGGCATTCGCCCTGTACAGTCTGTGAGTGACAATAGCTATGATGCGATTATTTTAGCGGTGGCACATGAGCAGTTTAAACAGATGGGGGCAGCGCAAATTCGTGCTTTGGGTAAACCTGCGCATGTACTCTATGATTTAAAATATGTGCTAGACGCGAAAGAAGCCGATATTCGACTTTAATTAAAGTGCAAATAAATAAAAAATAAGGAATGACAAGTTCATGAGTCAATATCAAACAGTATGTGAGCAATTACAACACGCACCAAAAACTTGGTTAGTAACAGGCGTGGCTGGTTTTATTGGCTCAAACTTATTAGAAACTTTACTGAGGCTGAATCAGAAGGTTGTGGGTTTAGATAACTTTGCTACAGGTCACCAGCATAATTTGGATGAAGTTCAGGGTTTAGTGACACCTGAACAATGGGCAAACTTTAAGTTTTATGAAGGGGATATCCGTAACCTAGAAGATTGCAAAAAAGCCTGTGCAAATGTGGACTATGTATTGCACCAAGCAGCTTTGGGTTCTGTGCCACGTTCTATTGCAGACCCAATTACGACTAATGCTGCCAATATTACAGGTTTTTTAAATATGTTGGTGGCAGCACGTGATGCTAAAGTATCTAGCTTTACGTATGCTGCCAGTAGTTCTACCTATGGTGATCATCCTGCATTGCCAAAAGTGGAAGAAAATATTGGTAACCCGCTTTCGCCTTATGCAGTCACTAAATATGTAAATGAGTTGTATGCAGATGTGTTTGCACGCACTTATGGTTTTAAAGCCATTGGTTTGCGTTACTTTAATGTGTTTGGTAAACGTCAGGATCCAAACGGTGCCTATGCTGCGGTGATTCCAAAATGGACCGCAGCCATGATTGCAGGTGATGATGTTTTCATTAATGGTGATGGTGAAACTAGTCGTGATTTCTGTTTTATTGAAAATACAGTTCAAGCGAATATTTTGGCAGCAACTAGGCATAATGATGAAGCCAAAAACCAGGTCTATAATGTAGCAGTGGGCGACCGTACTACACTCAATGATTTATTTAATGCCATTAAGGATGCGTTAAATAAAAATGGTGTGACATATAGTAAAGAACCTATCTATCGGGATTTCCGGGCAGGAGATGTAAGACATTCCCAAGCAAGTATAGAAAAGATTAAATTTTTTTTAGGCTATGCTCCCCAATTCATTATTTCACAAGGTATTGAAAATGCAATGCCATGGTATATAAAATTTTTAGGTAATAAATAAATGAAGATTTTAGTCACTGGCGGCGCAGGATTTATTGGTTCAGCCGTCATCCGCCATATTATTCAAAATACCAATAACCAAGTTCTGAATATAGATAAACTGACTTATGCGGGAAATTTAGAGTCGTTAAAAGAAATCGATAAACATTCGAACTATGAGTTTAAACAAATTGATATTTGTGATACAGAGCAAATCACAGCCGCAATAGACGCATTTCGACCCGATGCAATTATGCATTTGGCAGCAGAGTCGCATGTAGACCGCTCAATTGATGGCCCAGCAGCATTTATTCAAACTAATATTGTGGGGACATATACGTTATTAGAAGTTGCTCGAAAGTATTGGATGGGGCTTGACGCTGAAGCGCAACAAAATTTTCGCTTTCATCATATTTCAACTGATGAAGTTTATGGTGACCTAGAAGGCACCACAGATTTGTTTACAGAAACAACTTCATACGCGCCAAGCTCTCCATATTCTGCCTCTAAAGCCAGTTCAGACCATTTAGTCCGTGCTTGGCACAGAACTTATGGTCTACCTGTCATTGTGACCAATTGCTCGAATAATTATGGGCCTTACCATTTTCCAGAAAAGTTAATTCCATTAGTCATCTTAAATGCGTTAGATGCCAAACCTTTACCTGTATATGGCGATGGTCAGCAAATTCGGGATTGGTTATTTGTAGAAGATCATGCGCGTGCTTTATATAAAGTGGTGACCGAAGGTGTAGTGGGTGAAACTTATAATATTGGTGGTCATAATGAAAAGCAGAATATAGAAGTGGTCAAAACCATTTGTAAAATTTTGGATGAGTTAAAACCACAAGCCAACGGTCAAGCGTATGCGTCATTGATTACATTTGTAAAAGACCGCCCTGGGCATGACTTACGCTATGCGATTGATGCCACAAAAATTCAAAATGAACTAGGTTGGATGCCTGCAGAAACTTTTGAAACTGGAATTCGTAAAACGGTAGAGTGGTATTTGAATAATCAGGAGTGGGTTGCGCATATTCAAAATGGGGAATACCAATCTTGGTTAGAAAAACAATACAAGGCTAAGTAATGAAAATTTTATTGCTTGGAAAAAATGGTCAGGTTGGCTGGGAGCTCCAGCGCTCCCTTGCGCCATTAGGTGAGGTGATTTCACTTGATCGAAATGGTTTAAATCAATGGTGTGGTGATTTAAGTAAACCTGAACAAATTTATCAAACTATTATAGATATAGCGCCAAATGTTGTTGTGAATGCAAGTGCTTATACTGCTGTAGATTTGGCTGAAACAGAACAAGATATGGCTAATCTCATTAATTATGTGGCAGTAGGGAAGATAGCTGAGGCTTGTGCTCAAATTAAGGCACTTTTAGTGCATTATTCTACAGATTATGTTTTTGATGGTGAAGGTACATCAATATTTAATGAAGCAGATACACTGAATCCCTTGAATGTATATGGTCAAACTAAGGCGCTAGGTGAGCAGGCTATTCAAAATGCTCAATGTAATTACTTGATATTTCGAACATCATGGGTTTTTGCACAAAAAGGTAAAAACTTTTTAAAAACAATGCTTGCTTTATCTCAGCAGCGTGAAGAACTATCTATTATTGATGATCAAATTGGTGTTCCAACGTCAGCTGAGTTAATTGCGGATGTAAGTGCTCATGCGATTGTGCAGACATTGCGAGATCAAACTAAAATTGGTATTTACCATTTGGTTGCTAGTGGGGAAACATCGTGGTTTGAGTATGCAAACTATATATTTGAGCAAGCAAAAAAATTAGGTGTACCTTTAGCTATTCAACAAGTTAATCCGATTCCAACAGCAGCATATCCGACACCCGCACAACGTCCACTTAATTCACGATTAAATAATCAAAAAACTCAACATGCTTTTCAAATTTATTTGCCAGACTGGAAAGTACATGTAAAAAGAACTGTAACAGAGGTACTTCAGAAATGAGTATAAAGCGTAAAGGTATTATATTGGCAGGTGGCTCAGGTACACGCTTACATCCTATTACTAAAGGTGTATCTAAGCAGCTTTTACCAATTTATGATAAACCCATGATTTATTACCCATTATCAGTATTGATGTTGGCAGGTATTCGTGAGATTTTAATTATTTCGACGCCTGAAGACTTACCAAACTTTGAAAAGTTACTTGGTGATGGTTCGCAGTTTGGTATTGAGTTGAGTTATAAAGAACAGCCTTCACCAGATGGATTAGCCCAGGCTTTTATTATTGGTGAAAAATTTATAGGTAATGATCATGTGTGCTTAATATTGGGTGACAATATTTATTATGGTCAAAATTTTAGTAAGCAATTAAAAGTAGCAAATGCTGTTGATGTTGGTGCAACTGTTTTTGGTTATCATGTGACTGATCCAGAGCGTTTTGGTGTAGTAGAGTTTGATCCAACAGGCAAAGTACTGAGCATTGAAGAAAAGCCAACCAAACCAAAATCACCTTATGCAGTAACTGGTTTATATTTCTATGATAATCGGGTTATTGAGTTTGCTAAACAGGTAAAACCATCCGCACGTGGTGAGCTAGAAATCACAGATATTAATAATGCCTATTTGAAAGATGGCTCACTCAATGTTGAATTACTTGGGCGTGGTTTTGCATGGCTAGATACAGGAACACACGAGTCTTTATTAGAAGCGGGACAATTTGTATATACTGTTGAAAAACGTCAATCATTAAAAGTGGCTTGTTTGGAGGAAATTGGTTTTCAGCAAGGCTGGATTTCAAAAGAACAGTTAGCTGAAAGTGCAGAAGCACTGAAGAAAACAGATTACGGACAATACTTATTTAAATTATTGGATGAAGTAAAGTGAGAGTAGAAAAAACAAAACTCGACGGTTTATTTATACTTCATCCACAAGTTTTTGGAGATGAACGTGGTTGGTTTATGGAAAGCTTTAACCAGCAGCGTTTTGAATCTGTATTTGAAGAATTGAATTTACCAGTTCCAAATTTTGTACAAGATAATCATAGTAAGTCGAGCCGTGGTGTACTGCGTGGTTTGCATTATCAATTACCTCCTAAGGCACAAGGCAAGCTAGTAAGAGTCGTGCAAGGGAAAGTTTGGGATGTTGCTGTTGATATTCGAAAAGGCTCACCTACATTTGGACAGTGGGTTGGTGAAGAATTAAGTGCTGATAATCATAAACAACTTTGGATTCCACCCGGTTTTGCTCATGGTTTCATAACTTTAAGTGATACTGCTGAATTTTTATACAAAACCACAGATTATTATAGTCCTGAACATGAGCGAGCCATTCGTTGGGATGATCCACAACTTGCAATAGCTTGGCCGTTGTACACAACTGATATACAGATCTCTGCCAAAGATCAGCAAGCTTTAGCCTTTTCACAAGCTGAAGTATTTGAGAATGTGGAGTGTTCGATATGAGTTTAATTCAATGGATTCATTTTCCTCCACTTGGGGATGAGCGTGGTTCACTGGTTGCGCTTGAAACAGGAAAAACCGTACCTTTTGACATTAAACGTGTGTATTACATTTTTGCAACTCAAAAAGATGTTGCTCGTGGTTTTCATGCGCATAAAGATCTTAAACAGATTGTAGTGTGTGTTACTGGAAAGTGTCGAATGATTCTAGATGATAGTAAAGTACGTCAAGAAATTTGGTTGGATTCACCTACTAAAGGTTTGTTAATTAGTGATTTAGTTTGGCGTGAGATGCATGATTTTTCACAAGATTGTGTGTTGCTGGTATTAGCCAGTGAGCATTATGATGAGAGTGATTATATTCGTGATTATGAAGATTTTATAAAAATAGCAAGAGATGCCTCAAAATGAGTTTTATTCACCCACTTGCAAGTGTTGCTGAGTTTGAATTGGGACAAGACACCAAAGTTTGGCAATTTGTAGTAATCTTAAAGGGTGCCAAAATAGGGAAAAACTGTAATATTTGTGCCCATACTTTAATCGAGGGTGATGTCATTATTGGGGATAATGTCACAATTAAATCAGGTGTTTACGTATGGGATGGAACACGTATAGAAAATAACGTATTTCTTGGTCCGAATGCGACTCTAACCAATGATGTAATGCCACGCTCTAAACAATATCCAGACTCTTTTAAGGGAATTACTTTAAAAGAGGGTTGTAGTATTGGAGCAAATGCTACCCTTTTGCCTGGAATTACGATTGGTAAAAATGCCATGGTTGGGGCTGGTGCGGTAGTGACTAAAGATGTTCCAGATTATGCTGTGGTGGTGGGTAATCCTGCAAAAATTATAAGGTATATTAAATGATCCCTTTTCTTGATCTAAAATCTATAAATGCTCAATACCGCGCTGAACTGATTGAAGCTTGTACCCGTGTAATTGATTCGGGTTGGTATATTGGTGGTAATGAATTATTCCAATTTGAAGAAAACTTTGCAGCTTACTGTGGTACTCAGTACTGTGTTGGGGTTGCGAACGGCTTAGATGCATTAATTTTGACATTACGCGCATGGAAAGAGCTGGGTAAGCTTCATGATGGTGATGAAGTGATTGTTCCTTCAAATACCTATATTGCCAGTATTCTCGCTATCACAGCCAATAACTTAACACCTGTATTAGTAGAGCCTGATTTAAATACTTATAATATTGACCCTGCTAAAATTCAACAGGCTATTACTGCTAAAACCCGTGTTATTCTGCCTGTGCATTTATATGGTCAATTGGCAGAAATGCCTGAAATTATGCAAATTGCTAAACAACACAATTTATTGGTTTTAGAAGACTCCGCACAAAGTCACGGGGCACAAATACAAGGTAAAAAAGCAGGAAACTGGGGCGATGCTTCAGGTTTTAGTTTTTATCCTGGAAAAAATTTAGGTGCATTGGGTGATGCAGGTGCAGTTACAACGAATGATGCAGAATTAGCGACCATGTTAAAAGCATTACGTAACTATGGCTCGCATGAAAAGTATAAAAATTTAGTACCAGGCGTAAATAGCCGTTTAGATGAAATTCAAGCGGCGATGTTAGATGTTAAGCTCAAATACTTGGATCAAGAAACTCAGCATAGACGTCATATTGCGAGTTTATATTTGAATGGTATCAAAAATCCTTTAATTCAACTCCCATTGAATGGAATTAATGCTGAATCCTATGAGCAGCATGTTTGGCATTTATTTGTAATTCGTACCAATCAGCGTGAAGCACTACAAAAACATTTAAACAAGCAGGGTATACAAACGCTCATTCATTACCCGATACCACCGCATAAGCAGCAAGCATATAAGGAATGGAATAGTCGAAGCTACCCATTAACTGAAGTCATGCACCAAGAGGTGCTAAGTTTACCACTTAGCCCTGTAATGCGTGATGAAGAGGTGAAGTTGGTGATAGCGGCTATTAATTCATTTGAGGGTTAAGTATGCTAAATTTATTAAAAAAGCTATTGCCTACAATGCTTAAAGAGTGGCTACGTCCATTTAAGATAAAATTTGTAGATAACCCACAAAAAAGAAAGCTTTTCTTGCATATGCAAGAAAAGCATCAAGAGCTTTTACAAAAAATACAAGGCAAAGAAAAAATAAAAGTAGTTTTTTTGGCTATTCATAAGAGCGTTTGGAAAGTTGATCCTGTATTTCAGAAAATGCTGAACGATCCATTTTTTGAACCAGTAATCCTTGTATGTCCCTATACAGTTTATGGGGAAGAGCACATGTGGCAGGATATGCAAGAATGTTATGAATATTTTAAAGAAAAAGGTTATCCACTACTTTCTTCTTATCATGCAGAGGAACAGCGTTGGATAACCCTTAAAGAAATACAGCCTGATATTGTGTTCTTCACCAATCCGCATAATTTAACGCGCAAAGAATATTATGAAGATGCATATTTAAATTATTTGAGCTGTTATGTGCCTTATCATCATGAAGTAGTTAATAACCATGAACAGTTTAATCAGTTTTTTCATGCTGCGCAGTGGATAATCTTCGCTTCGAACCACCAAGTTTTAGAGCTTTATCAGACATTATCTAGCTCTAAAGGTAAAAACGTTATTGTGAGTGGTTATCCTTCCATGGAAAGTCTTTTAAATAAACTTAACTCCTCACTTGAATGTATAGAAAGCTGGAAAACTAATGACGGTAGATTAAAAATTATTTGGGCGCCGCATCATAGTGTTGAACAAACCAAAGAAACACCTTACTCAACCTTTCTACATTATGCTTTCTTTTTCCAGTCGCTTTCCAAAAAGTATAAAGACGAAATAGTTTGGAGTTTCAAACCACATCCTTTGCTTAAACCAAAGTTATATTTACACCCAGATTGGGGTGTTGATATAACGGATGAATACTATAAATACTGGGAAAGTCAGAGCTTCACCCAGCTAGATGAAGGTGAATATGCGGATTTATTTTGCTCTTCTGACGCGATGATTCACGATAGCGGATCGTTTTTAGCTGAATATTTATATGTAGGCAAACCTGTGCTTTATTGTCTTTCAGCTGAAAACACTGGTAGTTTCTATTCTAAATTTGGAATTAATGCATTGAAATCCTGTTTTTTGTCTCATAATCAAGATGATATAGAAGACTTTGTTAAACGCTTGATAAATAAAATAGACATAAAGCCTGAACATAAAGAGTTTTTAGATGGACATGTGTCTAGATACTATTCAAAAACAACACCGTCCGAGCTTATAATCGATGACCTCACCAAAGCTATTAAGCTTACATCAAGTGAAGAAAATAAGGGAAAACTGTGATGAAAAAGGTTATTACTTACGGAACATACGATCTTTTCCATGATGGTCATTATCGTTTGCTTGAGCGTGCAAAAAAGCTAGGTGATTACTTAATTGTTGGTGTGACTACTGAAAACTACGATGAGGCGCGTGGTAAGCTAAACGTTCAACAAAGCCTCATGGAGCGTATAGAAAATGTACGATCTTCTGGTTTAGCAGATGAGATCATCATTGAAGAATACGAAGGCCAGAAGGTTAATGACATTCAAAAGTATAATGTTGATATTTTTGCTATTGGATCTGACTGGCTAGGTAAATTTGATTATTTAAACGAGTATTGTGAGGTTACCTACCTAGAGAGAACAAAAGGTGTTTCCAGTACCGAGCTAAGAAATGATAAATATGGTGTGCTTACTTTAGGTGTGGTTGGAACAGGACGTATTGCCCATCGGTTTGTAAAAGAAGCTCGCTTTGTTAGTGGGGTTAACATAGAAGGTGCATTTGGAAGAACCGAAAGCAAGTTACGTACTTTTGTCGAAGATCATGAGCTAAATTTTTACGAAACAAACTATGATACTTTTTTAGAGAAAGTAGATACTGTTTATATCGCAACGCCTCATAACACTCATTATGAGTATGCAAAACGTGCTTTAGAGGCTGGCCGGCATGTTCTGTGTGAGAAGCCAGCAACCTTAAAGCACGCCCAGCTTGAAGAGTTATTTCTGCTAGCCTCAGAAAAAAAGTTAGTATTTGCTGAAGCCGTTAAGACGGCCTATGCTCCAGGGTTTATCAGAATGGTAGCCGTGGCTAAAAGCGGTTTGATAGGGGAAATAGTAAGCATAGATGCTAGCTTTACTAAGCTGTATGAAGATGAAAGCGCTCGCGAGTTCTCTAAAGATGATGCTGGCGGTAGCTTTACAGAATTAGCAACATATCCGCTGCTTGCGATCACAAAACTGCTCGGAACAAAGGTAATTAACACTCAAGCATATTCTTATTGGTCAAATGAAAAGGATGTGGATTTATTTACAAAAATGAATCTTCAATATAAGAGTGCTATTGCCACTCTCAAAGTGGGTATTGGTGCAAAAACAGAAGGAAATCTTATTATCTCGGGAACAAAAGGCTATGTATATGTGCCTGCACCATGGTGGCTAACCGAGTATTTTGAAGTTCGTTTTGAGAATCAATCAAATAATAAAAAGTACTATTGTAAATTTGATGGAGATGGCTTGCGTTATGAGCTAGCAGAGTTTGTTTCTATGATAAATAACAAGAGAGGATCACATAAGTTACTACCTAATGAGTCACTACATTTTGCCAAAATAGTAGAGGGATTTTTAGATGGTCACAATGTGATTAAACTAGAAAAAAACCATTCTTTTAAATAGATTAATAACTTATGTCCCTGAAACAAAAAGCGATTAGGGGTTTTGCTTGGAGCCTTGCTGATAAGATGATTAATCAGCTTGGCTATTTAGCTGTAACTATATATCTAGCACGGTTGATTGGTCCAGAGAGTTTTGGACTTATTGGTATGCTTACGATTTTTATGCTGTTAGCAGAAAGCGTAATTAGCAATGGATTTTCCGCTGCTCTTGTGCAACGTAGCAAGCAGGTGACACCAGAAGACGAAAGCACAGTATTTTATATAAACATGGCATGGGGCGTGGCCATGTATATTTTACTTTATTTTAGTGCCCCATTCATAGCAGATTTTTATAAGGCACCTCAACTAATCGATATATCACGGCTCCTCTTTGTGGTGATCATTATCAATTCTTTAGTTGTAGTGGTACGTGCGAAATTAACAATAAATATAGATTTTAAGAGTCAAACTATTGCTAGTACGATAGCAACTCTGTTTTCAGGAGTAGTGGGTATTTACTTAGCAAAGCTAGGCTATGACTACTGGGCATTTGTATGGATGTTGATTGTTAAATCAGCATTGAATGCGTTGTTAATTTGGTTGCTTTGCCGTTGGTTGCCGCAGTTCATATTTAGTGTTGAGTCATTCAGGCGCTTATTTAAGTTTGGTTCAAATTTAATGATAGCAGGGTTTGTTGCGACCTTTGTAAATAATCTTTATATTGCACTTATAGGGCGTTATTTTAATGCTACGCAAGTGGGTTATTTCACCCAGGCAAATAATCTAAGTAATAACCTATACTTGATGCTTTCCTCTACTTTGCAAGGGGTTACTTATCCTATATTAACTTCTGTAAAAGAAGATAGAGAGCGGCTAGTTGGTATATACAAACAGTTGATATCTATTACCATGTTGATATCTCTTCCTTTATTAATAGGTTTAGCAGCGGTATCTCATGAGGTTGTTTTACTGTTTTTGGGTGAGGAATGGCTTCCAGTAGCTCCTGTACTAAGTATACTTTGTTTTGCACGTGCAATTACGCCTATTAGTGCGATTAATATGAATATATTGAATGCGATAGGTCGGTCAGATTTATTTTTAAAGGTAGATTTATCTAAACTTCCTATGACTATTGCCGCCCTATTGATATCTGTCCCCTATGGCATAGTGGCTGTAGCTTGGGCTATGGTGGTAACCACTGTTATAGCATTTTTTATAAATGCCTACTTTCCTGGCAAACTATTTAGTTTCGGTGGTTGGTCACAAATTAAGGTTGCGGCTAAATATATTATCGCTGCCGCAATTATGTATGTTGCAGTAAGCCAGTTAGAATTGGAGATTGTGTTATGGTTAAGATTAATTGTCAAAATTTCGCTAGGAATACTTCTTTATCCTTTACTACTTGTTATAATGCGCGACCAGTTTGTAATTAGATATATAAATTTACTTATTGGTAAAGTAAGAGTTTAACGGTTAAATAATATCTTTATGACAATCTCTCCATTAGTATCCGTAGTTATTCCTTGTTATAACCATGAAAACTTTGTACAAGATAGTATTCAAAGTGTAATCGATCACAAATGATGAAACATATTCCAGATTCCAAATTTATTTTACCTCATTTTTAGAATATTTAAGATATGAAAAACTCTTCTGAATTGAATGATGAACGTCCTTTAGTGACTTTTGCTTTATTTGCTTATAATCAGGAACAATACATTCGTGAGGCAATTGAAGGTGCATTTTCGCAAACTTACGAGCCGCTTGAAATTATTTTGTCTGATGATAAATCAAGTGATCGCACCTTTGAAATTATGCAAGAGATGGTTGCAGCATATAAAGGTCCACATAGAGTGATTGCACGGCAATCATCAGAAAATCGTGGATTACTCAATCATATATTGGATGTCGCTCATGAAAGTCATGGTGAATATATAGTAGTTGCAGCAGGTGATGATATTTCATTACCTGAACGTACAAGTATTGTTATTCCATATTTTAAAGATAGAGAAGTATTAGCCCTATCAAGTGATGAAGTTGTGATTGATGAAAAGGGGAAAGTTAGAAATTGGGATGAAGCAAGATTTGCTCAACGCGATATTTGGCATAAAAGTGATAACTCATGGTTACACGGCGCAACAGCAGTATATCGTACTAATTTTTTAAAAATGATACCAAGCTCCAGCAATAAAATAAACTTTGAAGATACAGTTTTTTCTACTTTAATTAGGGCAGCAGGGGGAGAGTCTTTGAGACTAAAACACTCTTTAATAAAATATCGGCATCATTCTAATAATTTATCAGCAAGAAGAATTGATAGAACAAATATAAAAGTAATGGAAGAGAATTTTATAAATCGTTGGAAATCTTATTTAAAGGTTGAGGTTTTTTGTAATCAAGTAATTAATGAAAATTCTTTATTTTTTTATAATGATAAAAATCATTTAGTGAGAAATCAAAAAATTGAATACTATAGTTTAATATCTAATTGGCAGAGTTTGACACTTTATTCTAAATTGAAGTTGTTTATTATTGCTATCAGGTTAGGACATATTAAAGTAATTTTACCTAGAGTTTTCGGCAAGAAAATTTTTTTTCTATTAAAGCGTATTAGATTGCAGGCCCATAAATAATGAATAAAAAGCCTTTAGTCGTTAATGTACTGACCTCTCTTGATTTTGGTGGGGTAGAGTCACAGATACAATTAATTGCCAGAAACGTCAATCTATCAAAGTTTAATCATGCTTTTTGTGCGATTGGTTCTGGCGGTTCAGCTCAAATAAACTTAAAAAATTTGGGTATGCAGGCTGATACTTTAGGTTGTAACGTTAAAATTCCGTCTATAAGTGCAGTATTTGCATTGTGGCGTTATTTCAAAAAGCACAAACCTCAAGTCGTACATCTTCGTGGAGCAGAAGCTAACTTTCATGGTGCTATTGCTGCCCGTTTGGCAGGTGTGCCTGTTGTAATTGCTGAAGAAATTGGAATTCCAAATCATTCAGCTAAGGCGAGACGCATTTTTGCCTGGGCTTATCATTATTGTGATTGTATTGTTGCTGTAGCAAAAGCAGTAAAGGATTCTATAATCGAATTAGGGGAAGCAACTGATGATGAAATTAAAGTGCTTTATAACCCGTTTTCACCCAAAACTTTTCATCTGATTACACCACGTATTGAAAGGCTAAAGTTAGCTTATGTTGGGCGTTTAGAGCCGGTTAAAAACCCAATCGCTGCTATAGATGCTGTTAATTTACTAGAACAACAAGGGATTGAAGCAGAGTTATATATGGTGGGCGATGGGAGCCTTCGCACTTTATTGAATCAACATATTAAGGAATTAAATTTAACAGATAAAGTCAAGCTGTATGGATTTCAAGAATCTCCTTTTGATTTAATTAAAGATTGTAATTTTTATTTATTGCCCTCTTTATCTGAAGGTCTGAGCTTAGCAGTTTGTGAAGCCATGTCAGCGGGTTTACCAGTAATAGCAAGCAAAGTTGGTGGCACTGCTGAAATTATCACTCATGGTAAAACTGGTTGGTTAATTCAAGAACCTACAGCAAAGGCATTAGCAGAGATGATCCAGTTTGCAAATAGATACAATGATGATGAATTACAGTCTATCGCTATTAAAGGAAGAGATGAGGTCTTGCAGAGGTTCGGAATTGAAAATTATTTGAATCAACTAGATGAACTATATGATGGGCTATTGAAAGCTAAATGTAGATAACAAATGCGCGTTAAACATAAATACAAAACTGCTAGTCATGACTATCAAAGTAGACGTATTCGCGTATTACATACCTTAGGTTGGGTATCTTCAGGTGGAGTGGAACAGCTCCGTTTAGTTTTAGCAAGATGTTTACCCAAAGATAAATATGAGCATGTAATTATTACCCAAGAGACAGCAGGTGGATTACCTAATTTATTAAGGGCTGAGGGATGGAAAATACATGTTTGTGATTGGTAGTGTAGGGCGTGTTTTAGATGAACATAAACGTTTTAGCGACTTAATACGTGCGCTTAAAATATTACATGATCAGGGTTTTGTACAGGCAAAGCTTCTTATTATTGGTGGCGGTCCTGATGAACAAGTATTAGCAAATCTAGCAGCTGAATTTGGTTTAACTAAAAGTGTGATTTTTGCTGGTTATCAGGCAGAAGCACGGCACTATTATCCATTGATGGATGTATTTGCATTAGCTTCAATACGCGAGGCTTTTGGATTGGTGTTAGTTGAAGCAATGTTAGCACAAGTTCCTGTTATAGCTACAAGTGTGGGTGGCATGCCATATGTGTTGGATCAAGGGAAAGCGGGTATTTTAGTTCCCCCTAATTCACCCCAGGATTTTGCAAAAGCTATTTTTAGTTTGTATCGAAACCCATTACAATGTCAAAAAATTGCTGAAGCTGGTCGTATGCGCGCTGAGTTAGAGTTTTCTGCAGAACGCTATTGTAATGAAATTGATGCTTTATATGAGTCTTTAGCTAAGTTATGAAAAAATCTATTAAAAATATTTTATTTATTACATGGGATGGGCCCGAAACCCAATACCTTGAGCGATTGTTTTTACCTATCTTTGCAGGCTTGGAAACAAAAGGATATAAATTTCATGTATTACAATTTGGTTGGGGAACGCCAGAAAAGTTCAAACAACGTGCACAAGCCTGTGCACAACTGAATATACCGTATAAGTCTGTAAAAGTTTTTCGTGTTTTTAAAGCTATTGGTTCTTTTTTGACAGCTTGCTTAGGTCAACATACTATACAAAAAGCAGTAGCTAAGTGGAATATTGATACATTAATGCCACGTAGTTTAATGCCTGCATTAGCAGTTTTAAGTATGCCTAAAGTTGCTCGTAAAAAATTGAATATTGTTTTTGATGCAGATGGTTTGGCAGCTGATGAAAGAGTTGATTTTGCAGGCATTTCACCAACCGCTAAGATCTATCGCTTGCTGCGTGATATTGAAATGCAAATGTTATGTCAAGCTAATGGAGTGATTACCCGCACAGAAGCAGCAAGAAAAATTTTAATAGCCCGTGCAGGAGCAAGCTTGCCTCCAGAACGATGTTATCGAGTATCAAATGGTGTGGATGTTACACCTTTTGTTAAAGCTTTTGAGCTATCTATTCCAGATCAAAAAACTGATTTTGTATTATGTTATTGTGGTTCTATTGGTCCCCAATATCGGCTCCCAGAAATGCTGGATATAGCTGTTAAACTTAAACAAGTCATACCTCAATTACGATTTAAATTATTTTCTTCAGCATTGCTAGAAATTCAAAAGCAATTAGAAGAAAAAGGTTTAACTGGGCAAGACTGGATTGAATATCAAACTTTGCCAGCTATAGAAGTGCCAACAGCGCTAGCAAGTTGCGATTTAGCATTAGCTTTAAGAGAACCAAAGTTTTCTACACAGGGTGTATTACCTATCAAGCTGGGAGAATATCTATTGGCAGGATTGCCAATATTAGGTACCCCTAATGTAGGCAATGCACCCGAATTGACAGAGGCAGGTGTCTTTCATTCAGCTGAGTTAGATGAATTAGAAAAGAGTATTGATTGGGTAATCAACAATTATTTACCTCAACAAAAAGAGTGGAAAAAACGTAGTCATGAAGCTGGTTTGCACTATTTTTCATTAGAAGAGACTATTAAGCAATATGCAGCAGCATTAAGTGCATTTCAGGAAAAAGACCAGTGAAAAAGAAAATAAAAGTATTAGCATTAACGCGTTATAGTACTTTAGGTGCCTCTAGTCGTATGCGTTTTTTGCAATACCTGCCAGCACTTGCGGCAGAAGGATGTGAGATAGAAGTACAGTCTTTATTTGATGATGAGGCTTTATTATCAAAATATCAACAAGGTAAGTATGGGCTTATAACTGTATTGAACTCCTTTATTGAAAGAATCGCTATCATGCGTAAGCGTAATTTATATGACTTGTTATGGATTGAAAAAGAAGCTCTACCTTGGATGCCGGTATGGCTAGAGAAATCTATGTTACAAGGCATACCTTATATTTTAGATTATGATGATGCATGGTTCCATAATTATGATTTGCATCGTTTAAAAATCATACGCCAGTTGTTTGGGCATCGACTTGATGAACTTATGTCGAATGCAACTCTTGTAATTGGTGGTAATCAATATCTAGCACAACGCGCTCGACTTGCTGGAGCACCATGGGTTGAGATACTACCAACAGTAATTGATCTAGAACGTTATTTTAAACCTCAAATAAAATCTAAAACAGATAAAATACCAGTAGTCGTTTGGATAGGATCTCCAAGCACTGTTCGTTATTTACAAATTTTGGAAAAACCTCTGCAACAGTTAGCTCAACGCATACCTTTTCAGCTTCGAGTTATTGGAGGTGAAATAGATATATCTGGAGTTAATGTGCAGTGTCTTCCTTGGTCAGAAAATACTGAGGTAGAAAATATTGCAAATGCTGATGTGGGCGTAATGCCTTTACTAGATTCCCCATGGGAGAGAGGTAAGTGTGGTTATAAGCTAATTCAGTATATGGCTTGTGGTTTACCTGTGGTGGCTAGTCCAATTGGCGTAAACACTGAAATTGTGAGGTCAGGTGAAAACGGTTACTTGGCAAATAATGTAAATGAGTGGATTGGCGTATTAGAACATTTATTAATAGATGCTAATTTACGTAACCAGATGGGGCAGAGTGGGAGACAGCGTGTTGAACAAGAATATTGTTTACAGGTGGCAGCACCAAATTTAGCAATGTGGTTAAAAAAAGCAGCAGTAGGATCTTAAAAGTATGTGTGGATTAGTAGGCTTTTTAACACCAGGAAAATGGCGAGCAGATGGCGCTGCACTTCGCATATTGGAACATATGTCTAACGCTATTATGCATCGAGGACCTGATGCAGACGGTTATTGGAAAGATGAGAATAGTGGCATAGCGCTTGGGCATAGACGATTATCTATTCTGGAGCTATCTGCTGCAGGCGCACAACCGATGCAATCTGTCTGTGGTCGATATGTAATTGCATTTAATGGGGAAATTTACAATCATTTAGATTTGCGTCAAGAGATGACTTCTCATCTATGGCGTGGGCATTCTGATACTGAAACCTTACTTGCTGGTTTTAGTTCTTGGGGTATAGCGAAAACAATTGAACGCTGTATTGGCATGTTTGCCTTTGCTGTATGGGATAAAAAAGAACACGAATTGACGTTAGCGCGAGACCGAATGGGTGAAAAACCTTTATATTATGGATGGCAAGGGCAAGGAAATGATATAGTTTTTTTATTTGGGTCAGATCTTGCATCATTAAAAAAACATCCTGCTTTCAAAGCAGAAATTAATAGAAATGCTTTGTCTCTTTATATGCGCCACAATTGTATTCCTGCACCCTACTCAATATATGAAAAAGTTTTTAAACTTCCTCCCGCCTGTTTACTTACGGTCTCATTAAAACAACGTGAACCTGAGATTAAGAAATATTGGTCTTTACCTAATGTGGCAGAACGAGGTGTAAATAATCCTTTTTTAGGTACAGATAATGAAGCGGTAGATCAGCTTGAAATTCTATTAAAAAATTCTGTACGTCAGGAGATGATATCAGATGTTCCTTTAGGGGCATTTTTGTCTGGAGGAATTGATTCATCAACAATAGTAGCTTTAATGCAAGCACAGAGTAGTCGACCAATTAAGACATTTACAATAGGGTTTGATAATGAAGGCTATAATGAAGCTAAACATGCAATGGCGGTTGCAGAGTATCTAGGTACGGACCATACTGAATTATATGTTACACCAAAGCAAGCACTGGACGTAATTCCAAAATTACCTGCACTCTATAGTGAGCCTTTTGCTGACTCATCACAAATTCCTACTTTTTTAGTTAGTCAATTGGCTCGTCAACAAGTTACAGTATCTTTATCTGGTGATGCTGGAGATGAACTTTTTGCTGGTTATAATCGTTATATTCAGGTACATAACCAATGGAGTTCTTTATCACGTATACCAATAGCCCTACGTAAAATAATAGCAGCTGGTTTATATGGTTTGTCCCCCAATAGTTGGAATATTTTATTAAAGCCTTTAGAACCTACATTACCACCCTCGTTGCGCTTGGCAAATATTGGAGAAAAATTACATAAGGCAGCGAGTGTCCTAACTTCTCATAATGTCGATGAGTTGTATTTAGGATTGGTTAGCCATTGGAAGCCTGAAAGTATTGTATTAGGCGCGCAAGAACCCTCAACATACTTACGTGGTAATTCCCCATATTTGGGGACATTAAACGCTGTGCAACGTATGATGCTTTTAGACGCAATGACTTATTTACCTGATGATATTCTGGTTAAGGTAGATCGAGCTGCAATGGGAGTATCCCTCGAAACAAGAACACCGTTTCTCGATCATCGAGTCGTAGAATTTGCTTGGCAACTTCCACAAAATTTGAAGTTGCGCGATGGGGTTGGAAAATGGGCTCTGCGACAGGTATTGTATCGACATGTTCCTAAAGAGTTGATAGAACGTCCTAAGATGGGATTTGGTGTACCTATAGATAATTGGTTGAGGGGGCCATTGCGTGATTGGGCTGAAGAGTTGTTGAGTGAAACGAAATTGCGTCAACAAGGTTTTTTAAATCCGTTATCTATTCAGCAAAAATGGGCAGAGCACTTAAGTGGTAGACGGAACTGGCAACACCATCTTTGGGATGTATTGATGTTTCAAGCTTGGCTTGAGCACCAAGAAAAACTTAATTAAAAGTTGATTATAATGCTAAGTATTAGTGTTTAATATTATCTAAGTACTATATTCCGAGATTTTTGTAATGCTATCAAGCTCAGCTTTGCAGTTAATTAGTGCCTTTTTAGTATTTGTGGTAGGTTTATTTATTATTTCAGGAGTACGTAAGTACTTAGATTCAAATTTAAAAAGAGCTCTACTACTCTATATCTGGCATACTATGCTATGCATGGTGTACTTTTGGTTTATATTTTATAAAGGCGGTGATGCAGCTATGTATTTTAAAGAGGCATCATTATACGGGTTTGATAATGAGTTTAGTCTGGGTACAGCTGGTATTATCTATTTTACTAGTTTATTAGTTCAAGTATTGGGGCTTTCATTTTTAGGCTGCTTTCTAGTCTTTAATATATTTGGTTCTATAGGCTTAATTGCATTTGACTCTATACTGAAACATGCAACACAAAAAAGTTCACGTCACTTAAAGCTTTTAGCTACCATTATTGTATTTTTACCCTCTGTTAGCTTTTGGTCATCTGCAGTAGGTAAAGATAGTATTTCATTCATGTCCGCGTGTTTAGCATTATGGGCTGCATTAAATTTTAAAAAACGTATTATTCTGTTTATTGTTGCCGTCTTGGCTATGTTGTTGGTGCGTCCTCATATCGCTGCTGCTATGGTGGCAGCCTATGCCTTAGCATTTATTTTTGACCAACGAGTATCTATTATTCAAAGATTATTCATTGGTAGTATCGCAATCATATCTAGTGCTGTTGTGGTTCCATTGGCAATGCAATATGCAGGTTTGGGAGATGCTCAAAATGCTGCAGATATTGAAGCGTATATAGAACAAAGACAAGGTCATAACTTAGAGGGGGGGAGTAGTGTTGATATCAGCTCAATGAGTTTACCAATGCAACTTTTTACTTATTTATTTAGACCTTTACCGTTTGAAGCAAACAGTATTTTTGCTTTAGCAGCATCAGTAGATAATATAATTTTACTATTTTTATTCATATTAGGTGCAATTGCTATTTTTAAGAAAAGTAAACCGTTAGTGGAATCTAACCGTGCTTTTTTATGGATTTATACCATGATGGTTTTATTTATATTAGCAACAACTACAGCAAACTTAGGCATTGCAATGCGTCAAAAATGGATGTTTGCACCTATTTTAATATTCTTATTAATTAGTGTGATACGACCACGCAAAATAAGAGCAAAGGTTTAATTATGAAGTTTTTACTGATTTCTAGCTTTCTTCCTTCCGTACTTAATTTTCGTGGTAAGTTACTTGAAGCAATTAATCAACAAGGTTTAGAAATTCATATTATTGCGCCTAATTTAACATTATTTAAAACTGAACAGCAAAAGCTAGAGGCTCTAGGTTATTATGTGCACGAAGTACCTATACAGCGTACGGGTACAAACCCAGTTGCAGACTTAAAAACATTACGGGCAACGTATAATTTAATGAAAAAAATAAAACCAGACTATGTATTGTCTTATACCATTAAACCTGTGATTTATGGCACATTAGCCGCGTGGTTAGCCAAAGCACCACATCGTTTTGCACTGATTACAGGTTTAGGCTACGCCTTTCAAAATGTAGAATACGGCAGTAAGCGCAGTTTTTTCCAAAAAATCGTACATGGTTTATATCAGCAAGCCCTTTCGCATAGTCATAAAGTCTTTTTTCAAAATCCAGATGATTTAAAGCTTTTTCAAGATTTAAAACTTTTGCAACCTAATTTGCCTACAGTGGTGGTTAATGGCTCAGGGGTGAATGTTACGGACTTTAATGTATTGCCTTTTCCTGTTAATACACAAAATAAGTCTAAGCTTTCATTCTTACTTATTGCCCGGTTATTGGGTGACAAAGGCGTAAGGGAGTATGCAGAAGCAGCAAAACTAATTAAACAGCAGCATCCAGAAGTTGAATTTCATTTGGTCGGCTGGATTGATGAAAACCCTGCAGCAATCCAACAATCAGAGTTAGATACTTGGGTTGCTGATGCAAGACTGAAATATTGGGGTAAGCTTTCAGATGTCCGACCCGCTATTGCAGAAAGTTCTGTCTATGTTTTACCGTCTTATAGAGAGGGAACACCGCGTACAGTTTTGGAAGCTATGGCAATGGGAAGAGCAATTATTACCACAGATGCTCCTGGCTGTCGAGAAACTGTAATTCAGGGCGAAAATGGCTTTTTAGTTGAAGTAAAATCTGTGACGAGTCTAGTCGATGCGATGCAAGAGTTTATAAATAAGCCTGAATTAATTGAGCAAATGGGTCAGAGATCTAGAGAAATAGCTTTAAATAAATATGACGTACATCAAGTGAACCGACATATGATGCAAGAAATGGGTTTAATATAAATGCTAAAACGTTTCCTCGATATTATTATTGCTTCTATTGCTCTGATTTTACTGTCACCGTTGTATTTTTATGTGGCATATAAAGTGAAAAAAAATCTAGGTTCGCCTGTTTTATTTCGTCAGGTGCGCCCGGGTTTAAACGGCAAACCTTTTGAAATGATTAAATTTCGCAGCATGAAAGATGCAGTAGATGCACACGGCAACCCTTTACCAGACACTGAGCGATTAACTCCATTTGGCAAAATGCTGCGTTCTAGTAGTTTGGATGAAATGCCGGAGTTATGGAATGTGATTAAAGGTGATATGAGCATCGTCGGACCACGCCCATTACTCATGGAATATTTACCGCTATATAACCAAGAACAAGCCAAACGCCATTTAGTCCGCCCAGGTATGACAGGGCATGCACAGGTCAATGGACGTAATGCCATTAGTTGGGAAGAAAAATTTAAACTCGATACGTGGTATGTTGAAAATCAATCGGTTTGGTTAGATTTTAAAATTATGCTGAAAACGGTTAAAAAAGTACTCGCCAAAGATGATATTAACGAAGCAGGCGAAGCGACTATGACTAAATTTACAGGCACAAAATCGGATCAACAGCATGACTGAACTGTATGCAGTATATGGTGCTTCAGGCTGTGGACGTAGTTTGATGCCAGTGGCAAGAGCCCAATTAAAGCGTTTGGGAAATCCTGCTGAAATTGTATTTATAGATGATAGCTTAGTTACAGAAACCATAATCAATTCACATCGCGTCATGAATTATGCGGCATTTAAAGCACATCCTGCAACACAAAAACAGGTATTAATTGCGATTGCCAATAGCCAAGTGCGTGAAAAAATTGCGATAAAACTTGAACAAGATGCAATTGAACTCTGGAGTGTTCAGGCAGATAATGCAGTGCTGATGGATGAGGTTAAAATTGCTGCAGGTGCAGCACTTAGCCCTTTTGTGAGCATTACCTCAAATATAAAAATTGGTAAATGCTTTCATGCCAATTTGTATAGCTATGTAGAACATGATTGCGTGATTGGTGACTTTGTGACCTTTGCCCCAGGTGTTCAGTGTAATGGCAATATTCACATTCATGATCATGCCTATATTGGTGCAGGTGCGGTGATTAAACAAGGCACGCCAGACCAACCTTTAATTATTGGTCGCGGTGCGGTGGTGGGTATGGGTGCTGTGGTGACTAAAAGTGTACCTGCAGGCGTGACTGTAGTGGGTAACCCTGCAAGAGTACTGAAAAAGAACTAATTTTTTAAGATGAATACGATTAATATTCTAGGATAAAGCATGCTAAACACAGCATTTGAACCATGGCCAAGCTTTACAGAGCAAGAGGCAGATGCCGTATCTCAAGTTTTACTGTCTAACAAAGTCAACTACTGGACAGGGCAAGAATGCCGTGAATTTGAAAAAGAGTTTGCCCAATTTGCGCAAGCCAAATATGCCGTAGCACTTGCCAACGGTACTGTCGCTTTAGATGTTGCGCTCAAAGCCTTAAACATTGGCGCGGGTGATGACGTGATTGTCACTTCACGCACCTTTTTAGCTTCGGCAAGCTCCATTGTGACAGCAGGTGCAAACCCAATTTTTGCAGATGTAGAACTCGATTCACAAAACATTTCTGCCCGTACTATTGAAACAGTATTGACGCCAAATACCAAAGCCATTATTTGTGTACATTTGGCAGGCTGGATGTGTGATATGGATCCGATTATGCAACTGGCAAAAGAAAAGGGTCTGTATGTGATTGAAGACTGTGCCCAAGCGCATGGTGCGATGTACAAAGGCAAATCTGCAGGTTCGATTGGGCATATTGGTGCATGGTCGTTCTGTCAGGACAAAATTATGACTACAGGTGGCGAAGGCGGTATGGTCACCACCAATGATCAACAGCTATGGAAAAAAATGTGGTCTTACAAAGACCATGGTAAAAATTACGACAGCATTTATCACAAACAACATCCGCCAGGTTTCCGCTGGTTACATGACTCATTTGGCACCAACTGGCGCATGATGGAAATGCAAGCGGTGATTGGACGTATACAATTACAGCGCATGCCAGAATGGACACAAAAACGTACCGAGCATGCACAGCGCATTTTGGCAGCGTTTCAAGACAGTCCATATTTTACTGTGCATTATCCAGACAGCGACTATGTGCATGCTAACTACAAATGCTATGTGCAGGTCAATAGCGAACAGTTACCTGCAGATTGGTCACGTGATCGTATCATGCAGGAAATCAATGCGCTGAATGTACCTTGTTTTAGCGGTTCGTGTTCAGAAGTGTATTTGGAACACGCCTTTGATGGCACAGCATGGCGACCTGTACAGCGTTTGGTCAATGCACAGCAATTAGGCGAAACCAGTTTAATGTTCTTGGTTCATCCAAATTTAAGCAATGACAGCATAGAAAAAACCATTGCAGCCATTCAGCAGGTGATACAACAGATGGCAGGCTAAGCCATACTTGTGATGCAGCCCTCAAGTGGTGATCTTCATCTTGCGATAGGGCGCAAAGGGCTGCGTTAGGTTGGTTGTTGTAGCTTTACATCATTCGGCTTTTGCAGTGCGATAGAGTCATCTAATCTTTAAATCGAAAATAGAGTAAAATATGACAAAGTCATATATATTACTTTGATAAAAATAGTGTGAACTGAGGGTTGTTTTAAGATGTCTCATCCAATCTATCCTCAGTAAAAAATTGAGAAGCCTCATTCCGTGAAATCCATTATCGAACCTGCTGTAGAATCCCCCCGTTTAGTCAAACTTGCATTTTTAATGGTGTTGGACTTTTGTGTATTTCCTGTCTTGCTGTGGCTATGTTATGCCATCCGCCAGTTTGATTTAGGCGCAGAAGTGGTGCCCAACTTGGCTTTTGGTTCGGTATGGGCGAGTGTGATTGCCGTTGTGTCGCTGTTTATTTTTGGGGTGTATCGCTTTATTGTGCGCACCTACAGCGAACTGTTTATGGTCAAATTGGGGTTGGGTACTGCTTTGACTGTGGCAGGGTTGTATGCGTTGGCTTATTTTACCGATGCCTTTATTCCCACCTCTATTCCGCTCATGTTCGGCTTTCTCATGTTCGCTTGGGTCTGGTTTAGCCGTGGTTTTATTCGCTTTATCGTGCGTTCTTATTTACAAGCCGATGTACAAAAAAAACGTGTGGCGATTTATGGTGCAGGCAATGCAGGACAGCAAATTGCGGCAGCACTCTACAATTCCGATGAACACTTACCCGTATTATTTATAGATGACGATCCATCACTCAGTGGGCAGCAGTTAGGACGTTTAAAAGTCTATGACGCAGACAGCGCATTAAAATTGTTAGCTAAAAAAAATGTCGATGAAATTCTGATTGCGCTGCCTTCTGTAGGACGGATGCGTAAAAGCGAGATCGTCAAATTTTTAGAACCTGCACATATTAAAATTACCGAAATTCCGGGCCTGACCAAACTGGTCGATGGTGAAATTCACGTATCGGATATTCAGGAAGTCGATATTATTGACTTGCTCGGGCGTGACCCTGTGCCGCCAGTCCCTGAACTGTTGGCTAAAAATATTCAAGACAAAATGGTCTTGGTTACAGGCGCGGGTGGTTCCATTGGTTCTGAATTGTGTCGTCAAATTGTCAAAAACAAACCCAAAGCCTTGGTAATTTATGAACTGACCGAATTTGCGTTGTACAGCATTGACAAAGAATTACGCTTAAATAGCGATGTCACGATTATCCCGATTTTAGGTTCAGTGTTGGATCAGGCCAAACTAGAGCGAGTGATGGAACAGTACAGGGTTCAAACCGTGTACCATGCGGCTGCTTACAAACACGTGCCCTTGGTAGAATGTAACCCATTGGCAGGTTTGAAAAACAACGCCATTGGTACAGCATTTAGCTTAAATGCAGCGGTCAAAACAGGTGTAGAAACCTTTGTACTCATTTCTACCGATAAAGCCGTGCGTCCAACCAATGTTATGGGGGCGTCTAAACGTATGGCAGAATTGTATTGTCAGGCGATGGCAGAAGCGCAAGATCAGACTCAAATTAGCATTGTCCGTTTTGGGAATGTTTTGGGTTCATCGGGTTCGGTGGTGCCGTTGTTTAAACAGCAAATTGCCAAAGGTGGGCCTATTACCGTGACTCATCCTGAAGTCACCCGTTACTTTATGACCATTCCAGAAGCCTCGCAATTGGTGATTCAGGCGGGTGCTTTAGGTCAGGGGGGCGATGTATTCCTGCTGGATATGGGGGAACCTGTACGCATTCAGGACTTGGCTCGTCAAATGATTGCACTGAGTGGTTTAAAAGTACGAGAAACAGGCAGTCAGGAAGGTGATATTGAAATCCAATATTCAGGCTTACGTCCTGGCGAAAAACTCTACGAAGAATTGTTGATTGATGCCGATAATACCGAAGTGACCCAGCACAGTCGCATTTTGCGTTCTTATGAAAAAATGTATCCGTTGGATGAATTGCTGATGGTGTTTGAGCGTATGCATGACTTAACTGCAATTCAAAGTGATATCGACTGGGCTTTAGCACAGCTTGAACACTATGTGGATGGTTATGCCCGTGGGACAGAAATTAAGGTGAACTAAATTTCAAAAACTAAGTTGAAGTAAGTCAGTTCAACTTGTTGATGAGTAGAATTTAACTAAAAAATTTGTGTGAAATTAGGTATCTGAGATGATTAAAAAAGCCATTTTACCCGTTGCAGGTTTAGGCACCCGTTTTCTGCCAGCCAGTAAAGCCATTCCCAAAGAAATGGTGACCGTGGTCGATCGTCCTGCGATTGAATATGTAGTGCGGGAGGCAGTTGCAGCAGGGATTGAGCAAATTATTTTGGTGACCCATTGCTCTAAAGCCTCCATTGAAAACTACTTTGACCGTAACTTTGAGCTAGAAACCACTTTGGAACAAAAACAAAAACTGGATTTGCTCAAAGAAATTACCGAAATTTTACCTGCGCACGTGAGTGTGGTGAGTGTACGTCAGCCACAGCCTCTCGGTTTAGGCCATGCGGTGCTATGTGCCAAATCTGTAGTAGGCAATGATGCTTTTGCGGTACTGTTACCCGATGTATTGGTTAAAGATGATGCGGCACAAAATGACTTGGCGCGTATGATTCAGCGTTTTGAGCAATCTCAGGCTGCACAAATTATGGTTGAAGCTGTGCCAGATCATCTGGTCGATCAATACGGTATTGTCGATGTAGCCACAGCACCTGCTGAAGGTGAAAGTACCGTGATGCAGGGCATTGTCGAAAAACCCGCAGTAGGCACTGCACCTTCTAATTTATCGGTGGTGGGGCGTTACGTTTTGCCTGCAGAAATTATGACTTTGCTCGAAAACACCCCTAAAGGGGCGGGTAATGAAATTCAATTGACCGATGCCATTGCCATGTTGCAGCAAAATAGTGTGGTGGAAGCTTACCGTATGCAAGGTCAGACTTTTGACTGTGGCAGTAAGTTGGGTTACTTAAAGGCGGTGTTGCATTATGGGCTTGATCATCCAAAACTAGGTGATGATTTTAAAGCCTTGATTCAAGAATTAAAGATTGAATCTTAAGGATGGGTTGAGGGAGGAAAGATTAGAAAATCTCTCCTAGCCTCCCTTCTTACGCAAGAATTTAAAGCAGTGCTTAAATTCTTGCTCAGGGAGGAACATCCCATTACAAAGCCCTTGCTTGTGCGAACCTCCCCCTTTTCAAAGGGGGATTGAGGGGGATTAAAAAAAGGAGAGCCAAATATGGTGAAAACTTCCAATGTTGAAAATCTCTCCCAACCTCTCTTTAAAAAAGAGAGGGGTGCTCATTATAAAATTGATTTTATATGCGAAAATTTAAAGCAGTGCTTAAATTCTTGCTCATGGTGGAACATCCATTATAAAGCCTTTGCTAGTGTGAACTTCCCCATTTTCAAAGGGGGATTGAGGGGGATTAAAAGACCTGAAAAGTTAATTTATATATGATGTAGGAAAGGATGAAATGTAAAAATCTTTCCTAATCTCTCTTGAATCAAGAGAGTAACCCCATGAAATAAACAGCATCAACCAATACATAGGAACACATTTTGAAAGTCGCAGTCTTTGGTAAAACCCTCTATGCAGGCGTGATGTCTGCACTTTTGGCAGAATGTGGGCATCAAGTCTATTGGTGCGATATCTTTCAAGACGCAGCCCATCCACTCGAACAGCAACATCTCAGCTTTCAAGACCAAGCCTTGAGTCTGTTATTACAACAACAATGCAGCAAAGGCTTTTTACATTATTGTGATTTTGCTGCATTGCCTTTAGATGTGGATGTGTATCTACTCAGTTTGAACCCAACTGAAGAAGCCCACGCCGTAACCGTTTTGGGGCAGTTACAACAACGTCCGATCATTCACCCTAAATTGATGATCAATGCCTCGACTTTGGGCTTAAATGGCACACAGCGTCTGCAAAAAATCTTGCCACAAGATGACTGGATGTATTTACCCGACATGATTCAAGAGGGCAATGCCATTCAAAGTATGACCCGCGCACAGCAACTCACGGTGGGTTGTGAAAATGAACGTGCAAAAGTCAAACTCAAAGAATTACTCCGCCCTTTATTTCCACGTGCACAGCAATACCTGTTTATGCCCGTGTTGGATGCAGAATTTACCAAACTGAGTATTTCAGGCATGTTGGCAACCCGTATCAGTTATATCAATGACTTGGCGGTGGTGGCAGAAAAACTGGGGATTGATATTGAGCATGTGCGGCAGGGTATGGCGGCAGATAGCCGTATTGGTGCATCGTATATGTATCCTGGTGCGGGGTTTGGTGGTGAAAACTTTAGCCATGATATTCAGACTCTGGCCAGTACCGTATCCACTACAGGGGTAAAAAGTCAGCTGTTGGCGCAAGTTTGGGATATTAACGAACAACAAAAAGAACTCTTGTTTAGAAAGCTTTGGAATTATTATCAGGGCGATTTAAACGGCAAAACTGTGGCCATTTGGGGCGCAGCCTTTAAAGAAAATACCGCACGGGTGCAACATTCTCCCATTCATGTGATGTTGCCTGCTTTGTGGGCGCAGGGTGTGACGGTCAAATTGCATGACCCACAAGCCTTGCCTGAAATTGTGGCACAGTATGGTCAGCGCGATGATCTAATTTTATGTACAGACCAATATCAAGCCGTCGAAGGTGCATCGGCATTATGTGTGCTGACCGCGTGGAAACAATATTGGAGTTTGGATTATCCAACTTTGTTGCAGCAGATGCAGCATCCGCTGATTTTGGATGGTCGCAATATTTATGATCCTGAATTTGTAAAGGCACAAGGTTTTGCTTATATGGGAGTCGGTCGCTAATGATTCGCAGCACAATGCCACAGACGCAAAGTTCGATCTCCCCAAATGACAATGCTTTGCCGCAGTTACAACAATTGCAGCAACAGTTTCAGCATCTGCATTTAAATCAGCTCTTTGCTCAAGATCCGCAGCGTTTTCAGCGTTTCTCGGTGGCTTTGGACAGTGTGCTGTTTGACTATAGCAAGCATCGGATTGATGCCAAGGTGTTGCAGACTCTGGTTCAGTTTGCACAGCAGAGTCAGCTTGCTGAGTGGATTGGACGTTTATTTTCAACGGCAACGGGCTCAGAGAAAATTAACTATACCGAACAGCGCGATGCGATGCATTGGGCCTTGCGTTTGCCTGCGACCAGTACAGCAGCATGCGCTTCCGAACAGACCGATGCCTACGCTGCATTGACTGAGCAAGTGCATACCCAGCTTGAGCGTATGTATGCCTTGGTGGAAAAAATCCATGCAGGCCAATACCGTGGTGCCACGGGTGAAGTGATTCAGGATGTGGTCAATATTGGTGTGGGTGGCTCAGATTTAGGCCCGTTGATGGTGACCCAAGCCTTATCTGATTTTAAAGTGGCGACTGAAAAACCACTGAATGTACATTTTGTGTCCACCATGGATGGCAGCCAGTTATCTGAATTGCTGCATCGTCTGCGTCCTGAAACTACTTTATTTATTATTTCGTCCAAGTCTTTTGGCACCATTGATACCTTATCCAATGCGCAAACGGTGAAACAATGGCTGGAAAAGGCTTTGGGTACACATGCGCAAATTCTGAAACATCACTTTATTGGGGTATCCACCAAAGCAGATAAAATGACCGCTTGGGGCATTTGTCCTGAAAATCAGCTCTTGCTTTGGGATTGGGTGGGTGGTCGCTATTCGCTATGGTCGTGTATTGGCTTACCGATTGCCCTGACCATTGGCGTTGCGGGTTTTCAACAGTTTTTAGCAGGTGCACATGCGGTTGATCAGCATTTTCAAACGGCTGCATTTGATCAGAACATCCCAGTGCTGATGGGCTTGCTGGGGGTGTGGAATAATAATTTCCTGAATATTCAGACTCATGCGGTGTTGCCTTATGATGGACGTTTAAAATACTTCGCTTCGTATTTACAGCAATTAGAAATGGAATCTAATGGCAAGTCGATTCAGCGTAATGGCGAGGCGGTGAGCGTCGATACTTGCCCGATTGTTTGGGGTGAGGTTGGGCCGAATGCACAGCATGCGTTCTATCAATTGTTGCACCAAGGGACACATGCGGTCAGCTGTGATTTTATTGCCCCTGTGCAGCGTTATAATGCCAATCAATTTACCTATGCGGAAAATGCTGAGGCTTTGGTAGAGCAGCATCATTTGGCCTTGTCCAACTGCTTGGCGCAGTCGCGGCTTTTGGCCTTTGGTAATCAAGCATTAGATCAGCAGGAATTAGATGGCTTAGCTGCGTATAAGCAGTACAGTGGTAATCAGCCAAGTAGCAGTATTTTATTGCAAGAACTCAATCCGTATAGCTTAGGCATGTTGATTGCTTTGTATGAACACAAAGTCTTTGTACAATCGGTGCTGTGGAATATCAATCCCTTTGACCAATGGGGTGTAGAAAAAGGCAAGGAAATTGCCAATCAGCTCTTGCCTATTTTAAATGGGCAGCAACAGGATTTATCGGCACTCGATGCATCGACCCAAGGTTTATTAAAAATTTTATTAGGAAAAATAGATGGCTAATATTTTAGTCACAGGCGGTGCGGGCTATATCGGTTCACATACCTGTGTTGAGTTGCTGAATGCAGGGCACAGCGTGGTGGTGCTAGATAATTTATCTAATAGCTCGGCAGAGTCATTGGCGCGGGTGCAACAATTGACAGCTAAACCCTTGCATTTTATTCAGGGCGATATCCGTGATGCTGCTGCTTTGGATGCCCTGTTTGCTGCACATCAAATTGATGCGGTGATTCATTTTGCAGGACTCAAAGCAGTGGGAGAAAGCCAACAAATTCCACTGAGCTATTTTGATAACAATATTGCGGGTTCAATTAGCTTGATGCAGGCGATGCAGCGCGCGCATGTGTTTAAATTGGTGTTTAGTTCATCGGCTACAGTATATGATGAAGCCAATATTTCGCCGTTGAATGAAGAGATGCCAACGGGCATGCCAAGCAATAACTATGGCTATACCAAACTGATTGTGGAACAGCTTTTACAAAAAGCAGCCCTTGCCGATGCACGTTGGTCGATTGCGCTATTGCGTTATTTTAACCCTGTGGGGGCACATAAAAGTGGTTGCATCGGCGAAGACCCACAAGGTATTCCAAATAATTTAATGCCTTATGTCACCCAAGTGGCGGTGGGACGTCGTGAAAAACTGTCAATTTTTGGGCAGGATTATCCCACGCCAGATGGTACTGGTGTGCGCGATTATATTCATGTGGTCGATTTGGCCAACGCGCATTTATGTGCCTTGAATAACCGTTTGACTGCCCAGGGTTGCCGTGCTTGGAATATTGGTACGGGTAATGGAATTTCGGTGCTGCAAGTGAAGAATACTTTTGAACAGGTCAATGGTGTGCAGATTCCATTTGAGTTTGCACCACGTCGTGAAGGCGATGTGGCGATATCTTTTGCAGATAATAGCCGCGCCGTGCAAGAACTCGGCTGGACACCTCAATATGCTTTAGAGGATATGTTGGCAGATAGTTGGAATTGGCAGAAGCAGAATCCTCATGGATATGGATCAAAAATGAATTTTATTTATGGGATCATTTGTCACCAACTTACGCATTCACTGGTTTTTCTCGTGAATGAGCTTGTGAAGAGTCCCCATAGTATTATTCTCATTCATGTCGATCAGAAAACAGATATTGTCCCGTTTCATACTCAATTTGGACAGCATGATCGGGTATATTTTTTAGCAGACCGGACAGATGTACGATGGGGCAGTTATAGTCAAATTGAGGTCATGTTAAAGCTCCTGCAGGAAGCGCAAAAATATGATTACGGCTATTTTTTCTTCCTGTCTGGAGATGACATTCCTTTATGTTCAAATTCAGTAAGAGAATTATTTCTAGAAAAAGAATATCAAAACCAGACAGAGTTTGTGGGCCATGATGATTTAGCAGATGATGTGGAACAACGGGTTAATGTCCTTTATTTACCGATTATGTATCAGAAAGTTAAATCACCGTTATTTCGGTTCCTGAACAGAGGGGCATCATGGTATTGCCAGCACTTTCGTAAACAGGATATTTCTCATTTACCTAAACTATATAAAGGTTCAAACTGGATCACCCTCACCGATCAGGCTGTAACATTTATTCTGGATTATCTGGAAGCAAATCCGGATTATGCAAAAACCTTTAAATCTTCACTGTGTGCAGATGAAATCTTTTTCCATACCATTATTTATAATTCCCATTTTCAGCAACGCATCTATCATGCCCAGCATAGGATAAAGGATTGTGAAAGAGGGCTAAGATATATTGACTGGGCTTCCGGGCCAGATTATCCAAGGACTTTAGATGTTTCTGATTTTGATAGAATGAAGCAGTCAGGCATGCTGTTTGCACGGAAAATGAATACCAACATCACAGTCGATATACTTGAAAAATACTTTCCATAAAAGATTCATATAGTAAAAGTACCCTGAAAACTGGAGTTTTTCTCTAGTTTAAAGGGCACTGTTTTTAGGTTTTTTTTGAGGAATTAAGCTTCGCCTTGGATCAATTGCGTCAACTCATCCACATAGTCCTGCATTGGGCGTGGATTGTGGTCACGACGGCTTTCAATATTTAAGCGCAATAATGGCTCAGTATTTGACGCACGGACATTAAAACGCCATGTACCGAAATCCAGACTCACACCATCGGTTTGGTCAATTGCTGGGTTTTGGCTAGCATAATGCTCAAAGATTTTTTGGATGGTGGCTTGAGTGTTAGCCACTTTAAAGTTAATTTCCCCCGAACATGGGAATTTGGCAATCATTTCTTCGACTAGATTTGATAGCGATTGTCCTGTTTCAGACAATACCGAAACCGCCAATAGCCATGGAATCATGCCGCTGTCACAATAGGCGAAATCACGGAAATAGTGGTGTGCGCTCATTTCACCGCCGTAAACGGCATTGTGCTCACGCATCACATCTTTAATAAAGGCATGCCCAGATTTAGATTGAATCGCTTCACCCTGATATTGAGCGACCACATCAAAGGTATTCCAGACTAAACGTGGGTCATGCACGATTTTCTCGCCTGCTTGTTTGAGTAAAAATGCCTGTGCCAATAAGCCAACAATATAATAACCTTCAATGAATTGACCTTTTTCATCGAATAGGAAGCAGCGGTCAAAGTCACCATCCCATGCAATGCCCATGTCGGCTTGATGTTCTAATACGGCATTACGGGTACTGTCACGGTTTTCCACTAAAATTGGGTTTGGAATACCATTGGGGAAGGTGCCATCGGCATCATTATGAATTTTGACAAACTCAACAGGGATATTCAGGGCTTTAAATTTTTCTTCAATTGCATCGACCACATGTCCTGCAGCGCCATTGCCTGCATTCATGACCAGTTTCATTGGGCGAATTTTGCTAGGCTCGATATAAGTCATTAAATGGTCAATAAATTGAGGCAAAATATTGTAGCTTTGAGTGCTACCTTTGTGCTCAACTGGGGTAAATTCGCCCGATTCTGCCAAAGCCTGAATGTCTTTTAGACCAGTATCGGCACTAATCGGACGTGCATTTTCACGAACCAGTTTCATGCCGTTGTAGTCCATGGGGTTATGGCTAGCAGTCACTTCAATGCCACCTTGCACGTCTAAATGAAAGGCTGCGAAATAGACTTCTTCTGTGCCTGTCATGCCCAAATCTAGCACATTGACCCCTGCATCATTTAACCCACGAATGGTGGCTTGCTTTAAGCTTTCGCTGCTGAGACGGATATCGCAGCCAATTGCAACGGTTTTGGGTTGGTAAATTTGTCCGTAAGCACGACCAATTTTATAGGCAATCTCATCATTGAGTTCTGTGCCTAATTTTCCACGAATGTCATAGGCTTTAAAACACGTCAGTGCGCTCATGTACTGTCCTAAATAAGTGATAGCTGTCAATGCGCTCTATGATAATCGAACTATGAACAATTCGCTGTAGAGAATGGAATATCAATTGCTTGAAGATGTTTCAGGTCATTAACCGTGTGTGGGGCTGTTGCAAGATGGGGCAGGTCAAAGACTATGGGTTAGAAAAGATGTTGTGATGGCAAGGGTGTTTTTTATTGAGTGAAGTTAGTTAAAATACGGCTCAGACTTATGTGTTCGATATGATTGAAGATGGAATTACAGAAAAGTACTTTAGAGCCAGAGCAGAAACTTTCTGCGCCACAGAAAAAATTTCAGAAATTATGCCAAAAAATTGAGCAGGAACAGCTACGTTTGAATGAATGGCAGACCGCACAAGCCGATATTCAGGCACGTGCCAGCCGTGAAATTTTACCGACTTATGCGCAATTGCGTGAAGTTATATTTCAGCAAATTCAACAATTGCTTCAGCAAAAACAACAAAAAGTGACGGCAGCCCAGCAAACTAAGCTGGATCAAAAAATTGAGCAACTCAGTTTACAACTTTTGGATTCGCAGCAGATGTCTACCGAACAAGTTCAGTTTTTAACAGAATTGCTGAACAGTTATGGGCATCATATTGAATTGCTAGACACAGATGATGTGGATTTAAGATCTGAAGCTAAAACAGCAACAGAGTCAGAAGACGAAAATGTTGAACAATGTGAACAAAATAGTTTTGAACATGATGAGTCTGAACAAGAGCGCTTGGCACAGCTCAAGCTAGAAAGTTTGAAGCATTTTCTTTGTGAAGAATATGACCTAGATTTAGATTTTTTTGATTTTCAGCATGATCCATTAGATTTAGATGACTTTATAAAAAAATTTGAACAAAAAATGCAAGAACAAGAGGAGCTGGATTTTTTAAGTCAGTTGAGTAGTGCGCAAAAAGCTTTTGCCGAACAGCAAATTGCCCGTGAAAAAGCCAAAGCAGCAAAAAAACAGCAACAGCGTGAAGAAGCCAAGAAACTAGCAAATCAGTCCATTAAAGCGATTTACTTAAAAATTACAGCGTGGATTCACCCAGATCGTGAGCAAGATGAGCAGAAAAAACAAGAAAAAACCGTATTGATGCAGCAAGCCAATCAGGCTTATGAAGCCAATGATTTATTGACATTGTTAAATTTGCAAATTCAGTTGGGTCAGCAGCATAATTTGTCTTTCGCCAATCAACAATTAAAAGCGTATAACCTGCTTTTAGAAGAACAGTTAGAAACTTTGCAAATGCAAGTAGATGACATTATTTACTCTTTTAATTGGAGTCAGTTTTTATATTCTAACCGTAAAATTAAAGTGCAGGATTTGTATCGAAAATATGAGCAAGACTATCGACATGTTCAACAAAAATTAGCTCGAGCGCAAGAGATACTGGAAAAATATCAAGACCTTAAACAATTAAAGCAATTGATGCGCAGTCAATATGTGTGGGAAATGCATGCTGTGATGATGTAGACATATTGAGGTTTGGGTCTGGAATAAGGTGAAGCTTGGGCTTGCAATAGCGATATTAGCAGTGATGACAAAGATTCATTGATTAGCAAGTCTTTGTAATATATTTTGACGTGTAGCAGTGCTGAATAGATTGACAGAATTAGGTAAACTAAATTCCTAAGTTTTCACTTAAATTTGAATGGCTTAGAGAGGTTTGGCTTTGAATGTTTATGCAAAAAGTAGTCTTTATTTACAATATTCCTTTTGAGTGAATCCAAGTTATGCTCAGGTTGGGCCGTTCGGCTACTATTCTGAATTGACACCTTTGTCCGTTATAATTGTATAAACATTTTTAGTGTCTGGTAATTATGTCCTCATTGATCAATTTTCTATCTCGCTTTAGTACAGCAACTCTTCAGCGTAGTCTTAGCTATGCTAAGCGCATTGATAGGGAAACGATTGAGTTCTTTGAGGAAAAAGACGGGGTTACGATGTATGCCCAAATTGAAGGGACAGATTATTACGATACTGCAATTACCTATAATCCCCAAAAAGACCGTTTAATCGATGACGACTGCACTTGTCCGGTTGGATATAACTGTAAACATGCTGCTGCTTTAGCGCGGTTATTCTTTCAGGAATATCGCCAGGAATTTCAGCAGCGTTATGCTGACTCTCAATCCCCGCAGGGAATCGCAAAACGCCTACGGGGGGATGATCAGGCACAGCGCTGGTTGAATGATTTTAAACGGTATTTACAACAGACTGAACCAGAGCAATCTGTCAAAACAAACAATTATTTAATTTACCTGTTAGATCAGTCTGTCAGCTTAAAGAAATTGACAGTTGATGTTCAGAAGGCCAGACGCAATAAAAACGGCTCAATTGCGGGGGAAAGTTATTATACCCAATATGAAAATATCACCAGAAAGCATCTGACTTTACCTGAACAAAAACGACAATTATTTAACCAGATTTATTATTATGCCAAAATAAACAGTGACGAACGTTTTTATCAAAGCAATCTTGATATCTCCGGAATTTTATTGGAGCATTTCAAATCTTTTATTCAAAGTGGCGATGTGTACTGGCAAAAAAAGAGCCATACTGCACTTCAATGGTCAGAACAAGACTATCACATCGAACTGATCTGGCAACAAGGTGTAAACAAACAGACAGAGCATTTAAATATTGAATTGGTCAATGGTGATATTCGACTCGATTTAAAATCAAATCCACATATCCAAATTCTCGCTAGCCAGCCACCGTGTTATGTGGATATTCAACAGAACACGGTGGGCCAGTTATATGGTGAATATACGGCAAATCTTCTGTACCATTTTTTACAGATGCCTGATCTTCCATCTATGCTCTTGCCAGAGTTTGAGAAACTGACTCATCAATATTCAGACGTGAAAAATCTGCCTCAGCCCGAGTCTATTCAGCATATTGATGTCCTTGAGGGTAGTCCCCAGCCAATTTTACGCTTCGGTGTTTTAGATAAATTTGATTGGAAATGGGAAGAATCTGTTTGTGCTGAAATTGAATTCTCCTATGCAGGCGGGCGAATTAAAGCAGGTACATCAGGTGACAGTTTCATTGGTGAGCAGCATGACAAAATGGTGCGACAGCTTCGGGACTTAGTTCAGGAACAACAGTCAATCCAGCGTTTACAGCTATTGGTCGAATCACTGAAGTGGGTGAAAGATCTTAGTTATGACCAGCAATTAAAACTGGATAAACAACGTCTCGATTCTATGGTTTTTGCTTTCTATGGAGACTGGATCAAACAGCTGATGCCCATCAATCAAATTGAGTTGATGGGCTGGCAGATAGAGCATCTGGAAAACAGCCCCTTTAACCTGCAATATGTTGAAAATTTAAATATTTCTATCACTGAATCTGAAGGCCAGCAGGACTGGTTCAATATCGGGGCGACGGTTCAAGACAGTGCAGGCAATTCTTATAATTTACTTGATGCGCTCGTAGCTTTGGTGCGAGTAAATCCTGATTTACTTGATCCGCGGACGTTTATTCATCTGCATGACAGTCAAATTTTCACCGTGAAAACTGCAGTTGATCAACCTGATTTGGCTCTATCCGCTAGGGATATTAAGCCGGTATTGTTACATCTGCAGAGCATTTTACAGCAAGAAGAGCGCAGTATTGATCGCTATGATGCGAGTCAATTATTAGAATTGCAGCATAATCTTGGGATGACATGGCAGGTCAGTGATCGCCTGCAGCAATTTGTACAGAAATTCAAACAAGGCTATCAGCAACAACTGCCGACACCACAAGGTTTTCAGGGGGAGTTGCGTCCATACCAGCAGCAGGGCTTAGGCTGGTTACAGTTTTTAAGGGAAACCCAGCATGGCGGGATTCTGGCAGATGATATGGGCTTGGGGAAAACAGCACAAACTTTAGCCCATTTACTCATGGAAAAGCAGGCTGGATATTTGCAGGACAGTCCCGCCTTAATTGTTGCACCCACATCGCTGATGCATAACTGGTTCAAAGAAGCGGAGAAATTTACCCCTGAGCTCAAGGTATTGCTGCTACAGGGGCCCGACCGCCATCAGAATTTTGAGCAGATTCCGCACTATGATATTGTGTTAACCACCTATCCGCTTCTAGCGAGAGATGAAGAACAACTAAAGCAATATGAATATCATCAACTCATTTTGGATGAGGCGCAGAATATCAAAAATCCACGTGCCAAAGCTGCACAGGTAGTACGCCAATTAAAAGCACGACATCGTTTGTGTCTAACCGGTACACCTATGGAAAATCATTTGGGTGAGCTGTGGGCACTATTTTATTTCCTGATGCCAGGATTTTTATATTCACAAGAAATTTTTAATAAAAAGTACCGTCATCCGATTGAAAAGCGCGGTGATGAGCAGTTAAGACAAAAGTTGGTCAACCGGATTAAGCCCTTCATTTTACGTCGCTTGAAAACTGACGTAGCCAAAGAGTTGCCAGAAAAAACCACGATTGAAGTCAATATTGATATGAATGACCAGCAATCCAAGTTATATGAGGCTGTTCGTGCCACGATGCAGGCAAGCATTCAGAAAATTGTGGCAGAAAAAGGCTTTAAACGTAGTCAAATTCAAATTTTAGATGCCTTACTGAAGCTACGTCAGGTGTGCTGCCATCCTAGCTTACTAAAGCTGGATTCAGTGAAAATTGGGCAGGCGCATTCTGCCAAACTTGAACAGTTGATGGATATGGTCGTTCCAATGGTGGAAGAGGGGCGAAAAATTCTTATCTTCTCTCAGTTTACCTCAATGTTGGAACTGATTGAACAACAGTTCCATCACGCAGAAATTGGCTATGTGAAGCTGACTGGAAAGACCAAAAAGCGAGATGAAGTCATTACAGCGTTTCAGTCTGGACAAGTGCCGGTATTTTTAATCAGTCTGAAAGCAGGAGGGGTCGGTTTGAATCTAACTGCCGCAGATACGGTCATTCACTATGATCCATGGTGGAACCCTGCTGCTGAAGATCAAGCTTCAGATCGTGCATGGCGGATTGGACAGGACAAGCCGGTATTTGTCTATAAGCTGATTACTAATAAAAGCATAGAAGAAAAAATTCTTGCCTTACAGCAAAATAAAGCAGAACTGGCACACTCTATTCTAAGTACAGATCATGAAGGCGAAGCGAAACTGACGGAAAATGACGTGATGAACTTGTTTGAGAAATTTTAGTTTGGTTTCAGATTACCCTAATCATCTGTAAGTATCTGAAAGTCCGGATGCAATTTTTTCCAATGTTCTCTTAATTTTTCTTTATGAACAGAAATCATAGGTAAGTCTAGTAATAGCACTGGCCATACCGACCGTGCTTTGTCCATGATCGCGTGAAGTTGTTTTTCAATAACACGCCATGGAACACCGACTTTTTCAGCCCATTGTTCAAAGTGTTTCATCTCAGCTAAATACCAATCTTTATTTTTGGCAAGATTTAAGGCGAAATGACGCTCATTTTCAATATATACACTTGTCATCAATATATCGTATGCAGGGGATAATCTTGGCGTTGTTTTATCGTGATAAATCATACTCCAGTTCTTTAAGTGTGCATCTCCATTGGCGAGTAAAATATTGACGAGTAAACGGCTGGCAAATTGCTGAATATCAAAAATTTTGTTATCTGAATAGTGATAAATGATCTTACCGATCTGCTCATAATTTGTGGTGCTGTATTTCTGGTGTGGATATGAACCAAAGATCTGAGCAAAATCTTCAATATGAATAAGCTCTGTAGTATTAGCAGTACTCTGCCTATCTAATCTCTTAATTGCAAAAGCATATTGCTCTTGGGGTAGATTTAATGGTGGAAGGTCTTGTAAGAGTGCCATATCTACCAAACGAATCTCTGGGATATCTATTCCGACCATTTTGGCAAGGATCATCATAGAGTATTCATTCAGCGGAACAAAAGCATGTCTGGTAGAAGGAGTTTTGACAATCCAATCACCGAGTAGGCTGGATTCCGTTGCCTGTGCTAATGTAAAACGCCCATCTTTGGCTTTCATGGAAAACTTCATTTGGACGCCAGCCAAGGAAAACTTATTATTTGTCTGAATCTCTTGTTTTAATATCTGATCTGGATTCGAGATCTGAAGCTTAAATTTTATTCCATCTGGGATTTCTTCTGGATCTACTGGGGTTGCAATCAGTGCCCCAGGTAAGTCATGACCTAAAGCTGCCAATAACTGAAATTCATTGTCTATATGTATTTTGAGGCTTTGTGCTATGAGTTCGCGTAATGCACCTTCTGGTAGCAGATTTGATAGCAAGGGGTGTAAGCGCTGATGTGTAACATAGGTCTTTTCTAAAATCTTATCCGCTTGAGGATATAAAGGGGAAGTAAGCAAGCTCAAGGTCGGACGTTGCTGATCCAAGTGAAAAGAATCTGTGAAAACCAGAATATTTTTTCCGCTCTGAAATCCTGCCAAGTATCCAACGACAACGTGATGTAATGTTAATTTCAGGACTGCAACAGTATTCATGGTTCCTCTCCTCCGAGAAGACCTTTCCATGGGTTAGACATTAAGTCATCTTGATCTTCAATAGTGACTTTAATTTCATCATTCAATAATTGTCTAATCAAATGAACCTTATCATCTGGGATGAGCATCAGTTGAGCATTTAGTCCTGCCGCAATAATTTCTAAGGTATCTAATCGAGGATTGCCTTGACTTTCCAGTTTTTGGTACTGCTGTCTTGAAATGCCTGTACGTGATTGCATATCAACTTGCTTTAAACCCAATAGGGTTCGTCTTTTTTTGACTTGCTGTAGTAAAGACTTATTTGGTGTAGACATATTTATTGCTTTTTGGTGGTGTAAGAAGCATATTAGTTGCTTTTTTATTAAGAAGCAATGACAGAAATTATTAACAGGCTCCGCGGCATCAATATTTAGGATCTAGGCAAGCTGATCTTGTTTAACATAAGCCACTTAGTAGTAGCTAATACTATCTTTTGTTTTGGAGTTTTTTTTATCTTGTATGATTGAT